>JANPJH010000001.1:0-1501 GCA_031425415.1 Chamaesiphon sp. VAR_61_metabat_425
TATGGGGAGCAACTGTTAGCCTGGTTAGAAAAATATACATTTCCGACCGAAAAAAAGTTTCAAGATCCAGAATATGCACGGCAGATCGCCTCTTTCTTTCTAGATGAACTGCTCAAAAATGGCACTACGACAGCAGTGGTCCTGACGACTATCTTTCCTAACTCTGTCGATGCTTTATTTGCCGAAGCCCAGCGGCGGAATATGCGGATCGTCGCTGGACAAGTATTGATGACGCGCCATGCTCCCGATTATTTGCTCAATGATGCCCAAACCGCACATGCTCAAACCAGAGAGCAGATTCAGAAATGGCATGGTCATGGTCGATCACTGTATGCGATTACACCCCGCTTTGCTATCACCTCGACGGAGGAAGAATTGACCTTAGCAGGGCAATTAAAAACTGAATTTCCCGATGTCTACATGCACACCCATCTTGCAGAGAATCTCCAAGAGATTGAGTTTACAGCCCAACTTTTTCCGAATAGTAAAAACTATCTCGATGTTTACGATCGATTTGGTTTAGTCGGCGATCGATCGATCTTTGCCCACTGTATTCATCTGAACGAATCAGAATTCGAGCGGTTGTCTCAAGCGGGTGCGACGATCGCTTTTTGTCCGACTTCCAATCTCTTTCTCGGTAGTGGACTATTTAAGCTCGATCGGGCCAAGTCATCTCATCACATCAAAGTTGGTCTGGCAACGGATATCGGCGCGGGTACTAGTTTTTCCATGCTCCAGACGATGAGCGATGCTTACAAAGTCGCTCAATTACAAGGAGATAGCCTTTCGCCCTTCAAAGCCTTCTATCTAGCAACCTTGGGTGCCGCCCAAGCTCTCTCTTTAGATGACAAGCTGGGCAACTTTGACATTGGCAAGGAAGCAGATTTCATCGTTCTGGATATGCAGGCTACTCCCTTGATGGCACTCCGCAATCAGGGCGGTATGCCCCAGAATTTAGAGACGCTGGGCGAACAAATTTTTGCCACGATGATCTTAGGCGACGATCGAGCAATTGCCGCGACTTATATTGCTGGCGAATGTGTCCAGATTTAGAATCTATTCAAATTAAACAAAGCATTGATTATTATGTCTACCTTGCTGGTTAAGAATATCAAAGTCTTAGTCACTATGGATGGATCCCGACGGGAAATCCACAATGCCGCTCTGTTCGTGCGAGACAATGTGATCGAGCAAGTTGGCACAACATTGGAGTTACCGCAGACAGCAGATGAAGTTCTAGATTTGCAAGGTCGGTATATTGTCCTGCCAGGGCTTGTCAACACCCACCACCATTTTTTCCAAACCCTGACGCGGGTTATCCCAGCGGCGCAAAACTGCGATCTCTTCAATTGGCTGCAAGCTCTCTACCCATTTTGGGCAAACCTCACCCCAGAATCCATTTATGTTAGTGCTCAAATGGCGGCAGCCGAATTAATGTTATCGGGTTGTACGACAGCCAGCGATCATCTGTACATCTATCCCAACGGCAGTACTTTGGATG
>JANPJH010000002.1:0-6596 GCA_031425415.1 Chamaesiphon sp. VAR_61_metabat_425
TGCATCGGCGGGGTTTTCCCGCTCGGTGATACAACCGAGCATCAGTCCATCTGGTAGATTAGTAGGGAGGTCTTTGAGCGAGTGGACAGCTAAATCTGCCGATCGATCGAGGATTTTGACTTCTAGTTCTTTGGTAAATAAACCTTTATCGCCAATTTTCGCGAGGGGAACATCTAAGATTTTATCCCCTTGGGTACTCATCATCTCGACTTCAAAAGTTCGATCGGGAAAATGTTTCTGTAATTCTGACTGCACCCAATAGGTTTGCACCAGTGCTAGTTGGCTTTTCCGCGAAGCGATGCGGATTGTCCGAGTTGAGTTAGTAATATTGGCAGACATAAAAATAAGTTATGAATTATGAACTATGAATTACGAGTAGATGTGGTAGATCGACAGGCGGGCGATAAGTTTCTGAAAACATATTTTAATACACTGTGCGTACCGATCGCCTTGGCTGGGTGATTTGGGGTCAGTATCGATCGCCAATTGTTAGTGTAGCTTGGTATGAGGATTCCTTTGGCTCAAAATGGGGACAATTTGGGCGCGACAGCATTATCTAATTCACAATTTGTAATTTACAATTTATGACCGATCGCCACATAGCCAAACTCCATCAGATGCAACGAGCAATTGCTGGGTTGTTTTTATATCAAGACATTTTAAAATGTGAGGCTGGTACGGCATTAACTGCGCTACTCCAGGCGATCGCAAATGGTGACAGGTCTCAAGGTAACGCGCTAATTTGCTTCACTGCTTACGGACGTTTTTTCAAAGCCTTGGCTAGTCAAAATTGTAGCTGGGAAGAGTTTTTGATCGATCGATTATTACAAGCCGAAAATCCATTTAGCCTTCAGGCTCAAAAAACTAATGTCCAAAATTTATTACCTGCCATTGTTCAGGCTGCACAACAAGATCTTCACGGATTGTATACTCTCTACACTTATGGCAAATATATTCCGCAGTGGGTACAGCAGCTCGGAAATCTAAACACTAAACCAATTAGCTGGATCGAACACACTACAGGAGATCTGGTAGTGCCATCCTTGCCTGAGCAAATCAGGACGCGGCAGTTAGAGATTGTTACGGTTCTTCACACAAAAGATTGGGGTGAATTAGTGACCGAATTAGCTGAATATTATCAGCAAAATGGAGTAGGAATTTTTGGAATCAATAGAGCATTTCGCTGGAAAAGTCAACTAATTGGTATTCCCCATCCCGATCGAGTGCAAATTAATACACTCGTCGGTTATGAGGAACAAAAAAGCACCCTGATTAAAAACACTAACTCTTTACTAGCAGGCAAGCCAGCACTAAACATCTTACTATATGGCGGCAAAGGAACAGGTAAATCCTCTTTAATTAAAGGGCTACTGAATTACTATGCCGATCAACAATTACGACTGATTGAAGTGAGTAAGTCAGATTTAATCGATCTACCATCAATTGTCGATCTATTGACCGATTTACCCCAAAAATTCATTATTTTTGTGGACGATCTTTCCTTTGAAGCAGATGATGAAGCGTTTAAAGCCTTAAAAGTAGTCCTTGAAGGGAGCATGACCGCCAAACCTGAGAATGTGGTGGTTTATGCTACTTCAAATCGTCGTCATTTGGTGCGAGAATATTTTGCAGACAGACCGCGCCCTCAAGATGCGGATGATATTCATCAATGGGACACGGTGCAGGAAAAACTGTCTTTTAGCGATCGATTTGGGCTGACCCTAACCTTTGAACCTGCCGACCAATCTAAGTATCTAGAAATTATCCATCATTTAGCGACCTCAGCCAAATTATCAATTGACCCTGACGATTTAGCTGCGCGTGCCTTACAATGGGCGACAAGACACAATGGACGCTCTGGGCGCACCGCAAGGCAGTTTATCGATTATCTGTTGGGAGAAGAGGGGCTGAATTAGTTGAAAGCTGGCATTTACCCGCAGCTTTACTGCCATATTCAGAAATTGTGCGGAATTTGGGTGCGTCGGAATGTTTCTGATTAGTAACTGATAAATTGAGTGAACTATGAAATTCGATCGAGTGGCACCTGTGAACAAGCATCAAATTCTAACGTTAGGTTTAGCAACTGTGACAATTGCCGGAGGCATGGTGGCTCAAATCCCCTCAATTCAGGCAGTGACCGCGACGATGAACTTCGCCTGTGATAAATTTGAGGGTAAACCAGCAACTGTGGCGAGAACAAAAAAAGGGAACGTGCCGATTGTCGTCTGGCATTCTGAAGATTTTAGCGAAGCTGGGTTTACGCCGCAAGTCCGCTGTCAACAAGTATCAGCTAGGTTTCAAACTCTCTATCGGAATGGACAGCTAAAATATATCACGGCTGGAACTCTCAATAAATTACCTGTTATTTGCGGTACCAAACAGATGAGTACTACTTGCAATAGACAAAATTTGCTGTATACACTCAAGCCTAACGCCGATCCTCAGTTGGTGATTAAAAGACTGATGATGGTTCGTAACCGCGCTACATCTAGAGGGATCGAAGAAAGTGCCTCGATCCCAACAGCTAGCAAAGACAATAACTCGATCGAGCTTAATTGGTTGGAGGAAGCAGAATAGGCAATAGTAGCTACTAATTTATAGCCCTAAAATGGACATCAATCGATCGATCTCACAATGGTGGCCAAATAACTCACGGGCACAATTGATTTTAATCGTTTCCTGAAGCCGAACTTGACCGAAGGATCGATCGATAATTTCGACAGTAGTCAGCGTATCCAAATCTACCGACAGAATCGGGATTTCTAGATCTTCAGCACGGCTGACGATAAAGGGTTGGGGGGGCAAGTGTCCGGTCAAAATTAGGCACTGTGTAGAAGTTTCTAACGCGGCTAGCTGAATGTCGGCGCGATCTCCGCCGGTAACTACTGCCATGTTATTCCCTCGACGGAAGTACTCTAGTGCCGAATTGACATTCATCGCGCCAATTGATAGGCTTTCGACCATCAGATCCAACCTGTCTGGACGACACAATACTTCAGCGTTAAGTTGTTGGACTAATTGCTTCACCGTCACACTCCGCAGTAGTCCATTTCGGTGGACAACGGCAATTACTGGGATGCCTGACTGTTCTAAATAGGGCACCAGTGTGGCCTGAACAGCATCTACCCGGTCGCGGGGGATATCATTGATGACTACCCCTAAAAGTCTTTTACCAAGCTGTTGCTGGGCAGATAAGAGGATATCGATCGAGGAGACTGGATGGTAACGGTTGACAAGGAGCACTCCAGCATCTAGAGCATCCGCGACTTGGGCGGTAGCAAGATTAAATAGGCCACCTTCGTGGAGATTGGCACCACCTTCGAGAATCACCAGGTCGCCAGGAAGTTGCACACTTGCTTTAAGTAGCTGAGTATAGTCCTGCAGATCGACTCCAGTCAATCGATCGGTAGTTTTGGTACTATCTAAGATCAGTAGCGGTTTACCCAGTCTGTCTTCAGACAATGACAATGCTTTTAGCATCAGCCGCGCATCACTATTAACCCTTAATGGGTCGATCGATTCACTATCTGTGGGGTTTCCCGTCACTACCGGCTGAGTATAGGCAATTTTAATCCCCTTCTCCTGCAAGCGATCGGCAATTCCCACAATCGTTGCCGATTTTCCACTACACGCTTCAGTTGAAGCTACCAGCAAATATTTTGCAGCCATGCCCACATGCTCACCCCTAGTCATTTTAATTCTGTAATTCGACGATCGCTAATCCAGATCGGCAACTAGCCTCAAGTCAATTATGACACTCTAACCATCCTCTTGCTCCATAACCTACCGGATTTAGGTACGAGGAGATAAGTAACTTTTAGGCACAGCAGGATAAATAATCCAAACTTGAGATCGCGATGTGCCTCGATTAGGCAGCGAATTCAAATCAGCCAGCGCGTTCTCATGCTTAATCCTCAATTTTCATCAGCTTACGGTAGAAATATTGCGGAAAATCTGGAGAATTGGCATCGCGTAAATTGATCAGCCAATCGATGAGGTAACTGATCAACTCCGAATTCATCAGATTGACATCATAAGTGAGATCGGCGTTGTCATCAAACATCATGGTACATCTGGTCAAGTCCCCTGGTAAATTTTGGATCACCCAGTTACTAGTGTAAGGAATTTTTTCACCACCTTCGATCGCGCGATGACCTTCTAACCCACCTTTATAGTAAAGGGCGATCGCTTTTGGCAAAACGTTCCGGCGAGCAGAAGACTTCATGAAATACGGAGCATACAGATTCACTTTATCTGGTGTAGCGGGGATTAGTTCGTCAAATAAGTTCATCGATCTAGGGAGTAGGGTTCAGGGAAAAGGGGTTAGGTTGGTGCAAAGAGCTGAATTATAGTAATCAACAGAATCCAGAAAATTTTAGTTGAGCTTAGTATTCACCATTCTGATTAGAGAGTTACGATCCAGGCAACAAAAAATCCGGTTTCTCTAGAGAAACCGGATTTTTAAGCTAAAAACAACTAGCACAAGAAGTGCCTATCTCCAAAATTGTGGGCTAGAGGGGGCTTGCCGTCAACTACTTAGTTTCCGAGAATTCAGCGTCGATGACATCATCCGCACCACCAGTTGTTCCACTGCCGCCAGGAGGTGTGCTACCACCATCGCCGCCACCATCAGCACCTGCTTGTTGATAGATATTACTACCGATCGCATAGAGGGTCTGTTGAACTTCAGGTGTGAGGCGTTGGATTTCAGTATCGTCTTCTTTCGTAACAGCCTCCCGGAGGTCTTTGATTAAGCCTTCGAGTTTGGTTTTATCCGCAGCCGGGACTTTATCGCCGAGTTCTTGGAGTTGTTTTTCGGCTTGATAGGTGAGTGAATCAGCTTGATTCTTCCGATCGATTTTGTCGCGATTTTCTTTGTCGCTAGAAGCATTCACTTCAGCTTCTTTAACCATCCGTTCGACTTCGGTTTTGTCGAGAGTCGAAGCACCAGTAATACTGATGGATTGCTCTTTGCCAGTCCCTTTATCTTTCGCTGTCACGGTCAAAATCCCGTTTGCGTCGATATCCAGGGTGACTTCGATTTGGGGTACGCCACGGGGTGCAGGTGGTACCCCATCGAGCCGGAAGGTTCCCAGACTCTTATTGTCGCGGGACATTTCCCGTTCGCCTTGAAGGATCTGGATTTCGACGTTGCTTTGACCATCTACCGCTGTCGAGAAGGTTTCCGACTTCTTGGTAGGAATAGTGGTGTTGCGGGGAATAATTTTGGTCATCACACCGCCGAGGGTTTCCACACCCAAGGATAGCGGAGTAACGTCGAGTAAGAGGATATCTTTGACTTCTCCAGCCAAGACACCAGCTTGTACGGCGGCACCAACAGCAACTACTTCGTCAGGGTTGACGGTTTCGTTAGGATCTTTACCAAGAATCCGTTTGACTAACTCTTTAACCGCTGGAATTCGAGTAGAACCACCAACGAGGACGATTTCATCGATCCGATTCTTATCAATTTTGCCATCCCGAATGGCATTTTCGACCGGAATCCGACAACGATCGATCAGATCGGAACACAGTTCTTCAAATTTCGCGCGGGTCAGATTGAGTTCTAAGTGCTTAGGCCCATCCTGAGTAGCGGTGATGAAGGGTAGGTTGATTTCTGATTGCGTAACGTTGGAGAGTTCGATCTTGGCTTTCTCGGCCGCTTCAGTCAATCTCTGGAGAGCTTGACGATCCTTGCGGAGGTCAATCCCTTCATTTTTCATGAAGGTATTAGCGAGGTGATCGACGATTTTTTTGTCAAAGTCGTCACCACCTAAGTGAGTGTCACCAGAAGTTGCCAGAACTTCAAATACCCCATCGCCAACTTCTAGTACGGATACGTCGAAGGTACCGCCACCAAGGTCAAAGACTAAGATGGTTTCATTGCTCTTTTTGTCCAAACCATAGGCTAAGGCTGCCGCAGTTGGTTCGTTGATAATCCGTAAGACTTCAATCCCCGCAATTTTGCCAGCATCTTTGGTGGCTTGACGTTGGGAGTCGTTAAAATATGCCGGTACGGTAATTACGGCTTGGGTAACAGTCTCACCCAGATACTTGCTCGCATCATCAACCAACTTCCGCAGTACTGATGCGGAAATTTCTTCGGGTGCGAATTTTTTACCCAATCCGGGGGATTCGATCCGCACACTGTTACCGTCATTGATTACCTTATAAGAGATTTCAGTGGCTTCATTAGTCACTTCATCAAATCTCCGGCCGATGAACCGTTTGACTGAGTAAAAAGTATTCTCAGGATTCATTACCGCTTGACGTTTAGCGATTTGACCGACTAAACGATCGCCGTTTTTCGCAAATGCGACCACAGAAGGGGTAGTACGGAAACCCTCAGCGTTCGCGATTACAGTGGGTTTACCACCTTCCATCACTGCTACGCAGGAGTTGGTAGTTCCTAAGTCAATGCCAACAACTTTTCCCATAAAACTATAACTACTTCTTAAATAATGACAACAGTTTTGATAATGGCGACGAGTGCAATCGTCAACTCGCCGAAACTTAGCAGATAATTACATATCAACCTTTATACTTGTGCCAACCGAGTTTTTTTTGAAGGGTGGTTTTCCGTACCTCTTCTACAG
>JANPJH010000003.1:0-62085 GCA_031425415.1 Chamaesiphon sp. VAR_61_metabat_425
GGTGAGAAAAACGTCGAAGCTGTCTGATCTATCTAGATAATACAGGTTTAATTTAACGATTTATTTAAAGTCAGCCGAGGTTCAATCCTCGGCTTTTTAATTGCAATCGATCTTTTGTTAAAGTTGAAGACAGATGAGCTGAACATCGATCTTCTGTCTCTAGCCAAAATTGTTATAGTGATTACGGGTGGACTTTGACCCAGGCTATATGTATAGAGGAACACCATGCTGGACTATCTACCGCCGTTAAACGAGCATAATTTACCCTATCCCGATACCATGCACCCAATCGTGGTTCACTTTGTGATTGCGATGGTGTTATTTGCGGCGTGTTGCGATCTGATCGGTTATTTTACCCGCAACCCCCGGATGTATGAGGTGAGTTGGTGGAATATGTTTTTCGCGACGATTTCGATTTTCATCGCTGTAATTTTCGGACAAGTTGAAGCTGGTTTAGCCGAACCCTACAGTGCGGTTGAGTCAACTCTGAGCCTGCACACGATTATCGGTTGGTCGTTATCGGCGATCTTAGCTGGGATTACTAGTTGGCGGTATATATTGCGATCTCGCGACCCCAAATATGTCCCTGTGCCGTATTTAGCAGCGGGAGTTTTATTAACTGGATTAGTATTCTATCAGACTTATTTAGGCGACAAATTGGTATGGGTGTATGGACTACATACTGTCCAAGTCGTTGAGGCAATCCGACAAGGAGTACTGTAAATAAATGAATCCAGAATTACTAGATCGAGTGTCGGCGCAAGTGGGTGCAAATGGTTTACCCTACACAATTCCCATTCACCCTAATTTAGTTCACCTGACGCTGGGATTATTTATTGTCGCGATCGGTTTCGATCTTGTTGGGGCATTATTTCCCCTCGAAAAGCCCGTATTTAAATTGTTAGCAATTCCGGCGACGCGATCGAATTTCTTTGATGTCGGCTGGTATAACATGGTAGCTGCTGCGGGAATTACCTTCTTTACAGTTGCCGCCGGATTTTATGAGGTGATGCTAGCTGACTCACCAGCGGGTGTCAAAAGTGCTTGGGGCTTAGAAGCCTTCGAGACGATGTTATGGCACGGTGTCGGCGGTGTGGTGCTGCTAGGCGGGATTGTAGGGATGACCATCTGGAGAGGCTATCAGCGATTTATTTGGCGGAAGGATTTATCGCGCCAAGTCCAGTGGAGTTATGTGTTTGCGGGATTATTTATCTTCGGGTTGATGTTTGTCCACGGTACCCTCGGCGCACATTTAGCAGGTGAATTTGGGGTACATAATACCGCCGATCATCTGTTGCGATTAGGACAAGATCCCAATATAAGTTTACGATGAGAAAACAAACGATCTTAACTTTAGTAGTGGCAGCGATCGGTCTAGCAGCAATTAGCTGGTGGGTGGGACAGCAAGCCTATACTTGGTTTCCGCCTCAAGCCTCAGCCGAATCGGTATTGATAGATCGATTATTTAGTGTCCTCGTCACCATCGGAACTTTTATCTTCCTGGGGGTCGTAGGGGCATTAGGCTACGCTGTCTTATTTCAACAGGCGGGTAAATACGAAGCTGGCGACGGGCCACCGATCGAAGGTAATATTCGGTTAGAGATTGTCTGGACAGCGATCCCGTTTGTACTGGTAATGGGAATTGCCTTTTACAGTTACCAGATCTATGACGAGATGGAAATTCGCGGCCCGATGGAGCACGACCATAGTACCGCGATGGTGATGCCGATGACAGCAGCTGGAGATGAGATCGAAGTCATCGCCAGACAGTGGGCATGGGAATTTCGCTATCCCGCCCAAAAAGTTACCAGCACCGAACTACATCTCCCCGTAAATCAGCGGGCGCACCTGATCCTCAAAGCGGAGGATGTGATTCATGGCTTCTATATCCCCGCCTTCCGACTCAAGCAAGATATGATCCCTGGGCGAGCTGGCAACTTTGAATTCACGCCGATTTTGGCGGGTAAATATCGCCTGCGAGATTCCCAATATAGCGGCACTTACTTCGCCGCTATGCAAGCAAATGTCGTCGTCGAACCTGCCGCCGACTATCAGAGCTGGCTCACGCGATCGGCAGCTACAACGCCCGCAGCCGCTCATAATACCGCATTTGCCGAATACAACCAAAAATCGACCCGCGCAGGCTGGAAAACGATTGTCCCCGCAGATCCACCGATAGTTAATTACTCGAACCCAAATGACTAATATATCTATCCCTGAAATTGAAATCGATCTCGATAATTCTCACGAGCCAGAAGACTGGCGGCGGTTTTTTGGATTTAGCACCGATCATAAAGTGATCGGCATCCAGTATATCGTTACCTCCTTTTTCTTCTTCCTAGTTGGTGGTGTCTTTGCGATGATTATTCGCGGTGAACTGCTCACCCCTGAATCGGATTTAGTCGATCGAACGGTCTATAATGCCATGTTCACCATGCATGGCACCGTCATGCTGTTTCTGTGGACATTTCCCGTCTTAGCTGGATTGGCGAATTACCTAGTGCCGCTGATGATTGGCGCACGGGATATGGCTTTTCCGCGCTTGAATGCGATCGCTTTCTGGATGATTCCGATCTTTGGGATCGTCCTGATTGGCAGCTTCCTCGTCCCTGGAGGTCCCGCTCAGTCCGGCTGGTGGTCATATCCCCCCGTCAGTCTCCAGAACCCCACAGGGAACTTAATTAACGGTCAATTTCTGTGGTTACTCGCGATCGTCCTATCGGGGATCTCTTCCATTTTAGGGGCGATTAATATTGTCACCACGATCTTCCGAATGCGAGCACCAGGAATGACTTGGTTTCGGATGCCTTTATTTGTCTGGGCGGTACTAAGTGCTCAACTGATTCAATTATTTGGCTTACCAGCCCTCACCGCAGGTGCGGTACTATTGCTGTGCGATCTCGTGGCTGGTACCAGTTTCTACAATCCGGCTAAAGGTGGCGACCCCGTACTGTTCCAGCATTTTTTCTGGTTCTACTCTCACCCCGCTGTCTATGTAATTATCCTGCCAGTTTTTGGCATTTTCTCGGAGATATTTACGGTATATTCCCGTAAGCCAATTTTTGGCTATAAAGTCGTGGCGATTTCGTCCCTAATTATCACCGGATTGAGTGCCATCGTTTGGGTGCATCACATGTTTGCCAGTGGCACTCCAGGCTGGATCCGAATGATATTTATGTTCACGACGATGCTGATTTCGGTACCGACGGGGATTAAGGTGTTTGCCTGGGTTGCCACAATTTGGGGCGGTAAATTACGACTGGATACTCCCATGTTGTTTGGCTTGGGTGGACTGGTAATGTTCGTCTTTGCGGGGATTACCGGAATTATGTTAGGCGCGGTACCCGTAGATATTCACGTCAATAATACTTACTTTGTGGTCGGGCACTTCCATTATGTAATCTACGGAGCAACGGTGATGGGGATCTATGCCGCACTTTATCACTGGTTCCCCAAAATGACGGGGCGGATGTATAACGAAGGTTTGGGTAAACTTCACTTTGCCCTGACTTTTCTGGGCGCAAATCTCAACTTTTTTCCGATGCACCCATTGGGATTACAAGGAATGCCCCGACGAGTAGCTTCTTACGATCCAGAATTTGCTTTTTGGAATGTGATTGCGAGTTTGGGTGGTTTCTTATTAGGCATGTCTACGCTCCCTTTCCTGATTAACATCGTCGGTTCATGGGTACAGGGCAAAACTGCTCCGGCTAACCCCTGGCGGGCAATTGGCTTAGAGTGGTTAGTTGCTTCACCACCCCCCCATGAGAACTTTAAGGAATTGCCGATTGTCGTTGCGGGGCCTTATGGTTATGGGATGGATGAACCATTAGTATCGAATGCCGAGAAATTATAGAAGAGTTCATAAACCTAATCAGGGAATACCAACGATTAAAATCGTTGCTAGTGATGCAAAGTCCGCCTACGCGGACTGACATATAGCGGGTCACAGGTACATGAGAAACACTTTAGATTCCATATCCCTTTCTGAATAGGGCTTATAAAAATAACTGTATTCCATCAACCCTCAAACCGTTGTATTAGTCCGCGTAGGCGGACTTTGCATCACTAGCGGAGACTTCAGTCTCTGACCAACTGATTGAGATGGTAAATTAGCAAATTTAAACCACGATCGATATTCAATCATCATGATAAATACAACTGAAATTGATAACTCGATGGAAAGTACATCTCCAAATGTAGCTCATCACCATGACGAACCAGACAATCGAATGTTTGGGTTTATTATCTTCTTGCTATCTGAGAGTGTCGTTTTCCTGGGCTTTTTTATTGGCTACTATGTCTACAAAACTAATGCTGTTGATTGGCTCCCCGCAGGTGTATCGGGATTAGAAATTCGAGAACCAGCAATTAATACGGTAGTTTTGGTATCGAGTAGTTTTGTTATTTATATTGCCGAACGCTGTCTACGTCAGCAAAACTTGTGGGGATTTCGCTTTTTTTGGTTATTGACAATGTTGATGGGTAGTTACTTTCTCTACGGTCAAATCGTCGAATGGCAGGGGCTAAAATTTGGGTTTACATCTGGTTTATTTGGTGGCACCTTTTACTTACTCACTGGCTTTCACGGGCTGCATGTTTTAACTGGAGTACTGCTTCAGTCGCTGATGTTAATTCGATCGTTTATTCCTGGTAATTACGATGAGGGGGAATTTGGAGTTGAGGCAACATCACTATTCTGGCACTTTGTTGATGTGATTTGGATTATCTTGTTTGTGTTGCTCTACGTCTGGCAATAATAGAGCTGATTGACAGAAAAAAGTCCTGAAACCACGAAAATTCGCAGGTTGGGTTGTGCGGAGCAAAACCCAACTCACACACCAACACCCTAGAAATGTTGGGTTTCATTCTTCAACCCAACCTACCCTAAAAGATTCGTCCGTCAATCAGGAAGTAGAGATAGCTAACAAATCAAACAAAAATCATAAATTCAAACAAAAACACCTATCAAATCGGGATTATGTCAGCAACAGAGATTATTTTTTTAGTAGAACAAGATTCTGAATGTGGCTATACAGCTAAAGCCTTATCGGAATCTATTTTCACAGAAGCTGAAGATCTGGAAACCTTAAAAGTTATGGTTAAAGATGCTGTTCATTGTCATTTTGAGCAACAAGAAAATCGTCCGAAAATTATCAGGTTACACATTGTTAGAGAAGAGGTTTTTGCTGCATGAAAGTTCCCAGAAACTTATCCAGCAATGACCTAATTCAATTGCTAGCCCAATTTGGTTATGAGAATACTCGTCAAACAGGTAGTCATATTCGGCTAACAACTCAAGAAAACGGACAACACCATATCACGATACCTGCTCACGATCCACTCAAGATAGGTACTTTGAATGCCATCTTAAGTAGTGTTGTCGAACATTTTATACTAACAAAAGATGAATGTTGAAAAAAATGTTTGATGAACAATAAATTATATATTTTATTTTTTCAAGCAATGCAATAAAGAGAAGATAAATTTCAAAGGATAAAATATGATTATTGATGACCAAGATTACGACCTAATTATTGTTGGTACAGGTGCAGGTGGCGGTACGCTTGCCCACAAACTCGCAGCCGCAGGGAAGAAAATTCTGATCCTTGAACGGGGTGATTTCATGCCTGCCGCCGACCAAAATCGCAGCGATGTAGATGTCTTTAAACGCGATCGATATCATGCCCCAGAGCAGTGGTATGACAATGCTGGAGAACCATTTTCACCCCAGATGAATTATGCAGTGGGTGGGAATACGAAGATTTATAATGCCGCATTATTGCGACTGCGGGAACGGGATTTTGAGGCAGTACCTCATCAAGCGGGGACATCCCCATCATGGTGTCTGAAATATGCAGACTTTGCCCCTTACTATACCGAAGCCGAAGCCCTCTACCAAGTTCACGGGCACAGTAGCAACGATCCCACCGAACCATCCCATAGTAGCGAATATCCCTTTCCAGCGATCGAACATCAATCCCAAGTTCAAGATGTCGTCACCGCCATCGAGAAACAAGGTTTGCACCCCACCTCGATTCCCCTATCTCTAAACCTCCAAGCAGAGGATCCCACTGGTGATGCAGAAATGTACGGGATTAATCCCGCCTTAAAGTATCCCAACGTCACCCTCAAGACAGGGGCAAAAGTGGTTTGTTTACATACCAATCCTTCGGGGCGGGCGGTGAAAGGAGTAGAAGCAGAAATCGGTGGACAATGTTATCTATTCTTGGCAGCTATTATCGTCTTAGCCTGTGGTGCCGTGAATTCAGCCGCGCTCCTATTACATTCTCGCAACGATCTTCATCCTCAAGGATTGGCGAATAGCTCCGATTTGGTGGGGCGAAATTTAATGAAGGGTTTGATGACTGCGGTAGTTCAACTCAGTAAGAAACAAAATTCGGGGATATTTTCCCGCAGCATGTATGTGAATGATTTTTATTGGGGCGATAAGGATTTTCCTTACCCGATGGGACATATTTACAATACAGGGGGACTGCTTACCGATCCGATTTTTACTGAGGCTCCACCGATGCTGTCAGTATTAGCCAAATTTATGCCAGGATTTGGGATCAGACAGTTAGCCACTCGCTCCATTGGTTGGTGGGCGCAAACAGCAGATTTACCCGATCTTGATAACCGCGTGCGACTGCAAGGCAACAAAATTCAGATTGACTATACCCCCAATAATACCGAGGCACACGATCGACTAATTTATCGATGGATTGAGATCTTGAAAGGAGTCGAAAGATCCCTCGATGGCTTCCAACCTGGTGTTCTACATCCCAAAGGCGAAGCACCCCTAGCAGTGATGGCGCATCAGTGCGGCACCTGTCGCTTTGGCGAAGATCCCCAAACCTCTGTGTTAGATCCCAATTGTCGCACTCACGATTTGGATAATCTCTATGTGGTAGACGGTAGCTTCTTCCCCTCAAACGCCAGTGTCAGCCCAGCTTTGACAATTATTGCTAATGCGCTCAGAGTGGGCAAACATTTGATCGATCGATTGCAGTAATTCTGGTGTGGTTTAAGATCTGCTTCTTTGAGTAGTCTGTCAACATGTCGTTCGCTGATAGTCTCGACAATCCCTTGTTGAATCATTTTGGCTGCTAATTCTCGCGCACTCCAATTACTTAATGGACGGTTGTATTTTTCTGGCGGCTCGCAGGCTAGGGCACATAACTGTGTTCTAGTTCTTTTCGCTCTACACTTAGTCGGGGCACTATCTTTCTGGCTTGCGGAAGTTCTTTTCTAAATAGTAACTCTAGTTGAGCCGCTCAGTACCCAACGATCGATCTCTACGAATTGAAGATCGATGGTTGGGTACGATCAATATAGCTAAATTTCGATCGGCAACCGCTCTCAATCTTAAAAAGTAAGTAAATTCACGTAGTATTTTTAGAATTAGAGAACGTTAGCTGAAACACTCGAAGTTTGGTAAAATAGGATTCATATATAGATTATTCTCGTAAATTAATATGCTAACTGTCAAATATTTATTAGAAAAATACAGGTCAAGCTAAGTGCCCGATTCTGCTTCTAGTCTGATCATTCGATCGCTAGTATAGACTGCAAAACGTTTGTAGCCCTTACATATAGCTTTAACTAAACACCATATCTTTAAATTAACTAGTACAGCGCAGGACTCGTCCTGCTTTAACTTATAAAAAATAACCAGGTACTACCTATAATGTTTTCTGCCGCCAACCGTCTCTCTATTTTTGTAGACGGTAACAATATGTTTTATGCCCAACAAAAAAATGGGTGGTTTTTCGATCCTC
The DNA here is from genome assembly GCA_031425415.1 of Chamaesiphon sp. VAR_61_metabat_425. GTDB lineage: Bacteria > Cyanobacteriota > Cyanobacteriia > Cyanobacteriales > Chamaesiphonaceae > Chamaesiphon. The sequence continues at coordinate 7,782 of JANPJH010000003.1, forward strand.
GGCGCGTGCTAGAGTATTTTACCAAAGAACCAGAGTTAATGCTGATTAACGCTTTTTGGTATACTGGATTGAAAGATTCCCAAGACCAACGGGGGTTTCGGGACGCACTGATAAGTCTAGGCTACACAGTCCGTACCAAGATTCTGAAGGAATATTATGATGATACTTCGGGTCGCTATTCCCAAAAAGCGAACCTAGATATTGAAATTGTTGTCGATATGTTTAATACTGTAGATCAGTACAATCGAGTTGTGCTATTCAGCGGTGATGGTGACTTTGAGCGAGCGATCGAATTACTCCGCTCGAAAAATACCCACATCACCGTCATCTCAACCGAAGGGATGATCGCCAGAGAGCTTCGCAATGTCACCGATCGATATATAGATCTTAATGATATCCGCGATCGAATTGAAAAAGTTGATTCCGTTTAGGAGAACCAATTCAAGTGTTGCAGCACCAAAGAATAATGATCCAGCCCGATCGATCTGAGTTACTAGTGCTTATTTAGGTGACAGAGTTCTAGCCTCTGTCACCTTAAAATCTCGCCGGAGCGATTTATTAACTAATTGATTTAATGAATCGATCGATAACTCTATATTGTCATTATTCTTGATTGCATAACATCATGACGCAGCAACCACAAGTAGATCGGGTAATTATTTTTGACACCACATTGCGAGATGGCGAGCAATCGCCGGGCGCAACGCTAAATGTTGATGAGAAACTCACAATTGCTAGACAACTAGCTAGATTGGGAGTTGATGTGATTGAAGCAGGGTTTCCCTACTCCAGTCGGGGGGATTTTGATGCTGTTCAACAGATTGCCGCAAAAGTGGGCACGCCATCTGGGCCAATTATTTGCGGTTTAGCACGAGCGAGCGAAAAAGATATTAAAGCAGCCGCCGAAGCCCTAAAACCAGCCGCAAAACATCGGATTCATACCTTTATTGCAACTTCGGATATTCACTTAGAATATAAACTCAAGAAGACTAGAAAAGAAGTCCTCGAAATTGCCGGAGAGATGGTCGCCTATGCCAAATCTTTTGTCGATGATATTGAGTTTTCACCTGAAGATGCCGGACGGAGCGACCCAGAGTTCTTGTACCAAGTACTCGAACGGGCGATCGCGGCTGGTGCAACGACAATTAATATTCCAGATACAGTTGGCTATACAATGCCAGCCGAATTTGGAGCTTTAATCAAAGGGATCAAAGAAAACGTGCCTAACATCGATCGAGCAATTATTTCTGTTCACGGACATGACGATCTGGGCGTAGCTGTTGCCAACTTTTTAGAAGCAGTGAAACATGGCGCACGTCAACTAGAATGTACGATCAATGGCATTGGTGAACGGGCGGGAAATGCTTCCCTCGAAGAACTAGTAATGGCTTTACACGTCCGCCGTCAGTACTTCAATCCATTTTTAGGTCGTCCCGTCGATTCAACTGAAGCCCTCACCCAAGTCGATACTCGCCAAATCTACAAGACTTCCCGCTTAGTATCTAGCTTAACGGGAATGATCGTCCAACCGAATAAAGCGATCGTCGGTGCTAATGCTTTTGCTCACGAGTCTGGTATCCATCAAGATGGCATCTTGAAAAACAAGCTCACCTATGAAATCATGGATGCTCAGTCGATCGGCTTGACTGATAATTCGATCGTACTCGGTAAATTATCCGGTCGAAATGCCTTCCGCACTCGCTTGGTAGAATTGGGGATTGAGTTGTCCGAGAACGACTTAAATAAAGCCTTCTTGCGGTTTAAAGATGTTGCTGACAAGAAAAAAGAAATCACCGATCGAGATCTAGAAGCGATCGTCAACGATGAAATTAAACAAACTCCAGAAATATTTGCGTTAGAACACGTGCAGATCTCCTGTGGAGATCGCGCTCAACCGACAGCAACTGTGACGATTAGAATGCCCGACGGGGAAGAATTGACCGATGCCGCGATCGGGACTGGCCCTGTAGATGCTATCTATAAGGCGATTAACCGCGTTGTAGATGTACCAAATGAACTGATCGAGTTTTCGGTTCAATCGGTGACAGCAGGGATTGATGCGATTGGCGAAGTGACAATTCGCCTCAAATATCACGATCGAACCTATTCTGGTTATGCTGCTAATACCGACATCATTGTTGCTTCGGCTCAGGCTTATGTCAACGCCTTAAATCGGCTATATGCCGCCCAAACCAAGCTGGAAGAAGCCGCTGAAGCCATCAAACAATTAGTGTGACTAGGGGTAGACGGTAGAGAATTGTTAGAAAATGCTGGCATTGTTCCCTACTCCCTACTTACTCTGCACGCCCAGGCCGTTTTGCCCAGTAGCATTTAACCAAATCTGGCAACTGGCTCGATCGTTCTCGTTAGGTTTATCATTGAGATTCACTTCGCAATTGTACCGAGCGAGGACGATTTTTTGGGAGCTACACAACTGGAGGTTATAACCGTAGCCTTGAGCGACACGGCCGAATTGGTCGATCGTCCGATAGCGATCGATATAATCTAATAGATCCCAATACTGAGCGTTAATTAGTAAATAAACCTGTTTTTGGTTGCGATCGGCGATCCAATTTGTCACCAGTTTGGGGGGAAACTGTTCGCTAGTCCACCATAAACTCGGTAGCGTCATCCCCTTATCCGAGACAGTATCTGCGGTAATAATATCCGATGCTTCAGGGGGAACGCTCCTGCTTGGAGCGGCGACACCAACGGTACGAACAGCACCCACTTTTGTGCGGCGATCGCCGCCAGGAATGGACTTCAATAAACTAAAGTCGGTTTCACAAATTTTTGGTGTCGTTGAGTCAAGAGTGGGTTGGGCGAACAGCACCGGCATCCAACCGATCGAGATCGCCGAACAAGTAAATATTTGAGTCACCCAACCAATCAGATGTACATGTTGCAATTTTAAGTTAGCCACGATTATTTATATCATAATGAGGATACCTGCTACGATGCCGAACAAATCAACAAGTCTAACCCCACCACCTCCGCATCATAGAAAATCAGCACTAGAAAAAGTTTGCGAGAGTAAGTGCTATCCCTACATTAACAGACCGCTGGCCTAATTTCCGACCCCCACTTGTATCATCTTTGGAGATCGGCATGGAAGTACTCTAGAGTACCAACTCTTGCGATCGCCTCAATAATTTGCTACATTTGAAATGTAGGATCAAGAGTAGTCATAAATATATGGCACAGCGACTCAAGCGGTGGGAATCTCCCCGCAACGAAGGGAGAAACGATAAAGGTAAAGGTGGATCGGCACGTCAGCGTCAATTAAAGAAACGGACACAGATGCTTCGCCAAAAGCTGAAAGACCAGGGTAAAAATGCTAATGACATTGATGGTCCAACAAAAAAGGGAGAGAATTTGATTCTCTCCCTTTTTTGTGAGGATGGTTTTAATACTTTTCGGTTAAACCTAAATTGGGTTCAGTCGATCGACGGAAGCAATAGCAACTTCATTAGTAAAATTACGTCATGTTCCTTAACCAAAAGATAATGAGCGTGATTTAGGTTTAAGATGTGAATATTCCGACAGAGTAGCAAGCAGCCAAAATTATGTTCATGTTGGGCATGTCGGGTCCGATAAGAACTAGCTGGATAAATTCTAAAATCTTATCTCTCCAAGATATCGATAGATGATAGTATACCTGAGAGATAGATAATAGCCAGATTTGGGTCTCTTTTAGGACAGCCATACGATCGAAATGACTAAATATCCCTACCTCCACACTTTTAAAGCAGCCGTTATCTCCTTACCACAAGGATCTAAGTTACTGCTGTTAACAATTATCGATCTGATTGCATTTTTAGTTACAATTTATACAGCAATTTGCTTTAAATTTGACTTTAACTCGCCGATCGCCGTTGTGATGACTTTCTGGCAGTCCATCGCTCTAATCGTCGGTTGTAAACTACTGATATTTTGGCAGATGGGCGTTTATAAGCCAGTGTTGAGATATTTAGGCGCGGAATTTGTCCCAATCGTCCTCCGCGCCATCATCGCAAGTTTAATAGTATCGATCGGGCTGAGTTATATCTGGCCGTCGGCAGGTCTACCAGTAACGATCTTGGTCAATGATGCAATTTTGACCATGCTGAGTTTACTCATCACCCGATTACTATTTCGATCGGCACTGACCAAGATTTTATATGGTGAAGACACTGAACCTCATAACATCGCTAAAGCGGCAATTTATGGTGCAGGTTCGGCGGGAAGTCTGCTCTATGATACGTTGCTGCGAGAAAGTGGATATCAACCCGTCTGCTTTATTGACGATCGTCCCGACTTGTATAATCGCGTCTTAAATGGACTGAAAGTTTATCCGCCGTCAGAACTACAGCGGCTCAAGGCAGAAGAGAAAATTAATGTAGTATTACTCGCGATTCCCGCAGCCAGCGGATCTCGCCGCAAAGAAATCCTCAACTCGCTCCAATCTTTGGCGATTTCGATCAAAACAGTTCCCAGTATTAGCGAGATTTTGACAGCAGGTGGAGCTGTCGATAAGGTGCGGGATATTAACATTGAAGACTTACTCGGTCGGGAACAGATCGACCCCCTGCCAGAATTGGTGCAAGCCGATGTCAAAGGGAAAGTAGTCTTAGTGACAGGAGCGGGTGGATCGATCGGGTCAGAATTATGTCGGCAGATTGCCAGACTTCAACCACAGGAATTGGTACTATACGATTTGAGTGAGTTCGCGCTTTATCAGATCGATCTAGAACTAGCGGAAGTTTATCCCAGCCTGGCCAAATCAACCTATTTGGGTTCTGTAGTCGATCGAGAGCGATTGGGCTGGTTATTGCGCGATCGGGGCGTACAGACCGTATATCATGCGGCTGCATACAAACATGTACCCATGGTTGAAGCAAATGTGGTAGCTGGGGTGCGGAATAATATCATCGGTACCTGGGTGGCAGCGGAGGAAAGCATCAGTGCTGGGGTAGAAAAGTTTGTCTTAATTTCTACAGATAAAGCCGTGCGCCCAACCAATGTGATGGGCGCAACAAAACGGGTGACAGAGCTAATTCTACAAGGCTTAGCGGCTAAAGGTGTCAGCACTTGTCTGACGATGGTGCGGTTTGGCAATGTGTTGGGCAGTAGTGGTTCAGTAATTCCGCGCTTTCAACAGCAGTTGATTAAGGGACAACCGTTAACTGTTACCCATGAAGACATTACTCGCTACTTTATGTCGATTCCAGAAGCGGCAACCTTGGTGCTTCAAGCTGGAGCGATGGGCATTGGCGGAGAAGTATTTTTATTAGATATGGGCGAACCAGTGCGGATTTACGATCTAGCTGCTCAAATGATTCGCCTCAATGGATTAGTCCCAGAGGTAGATGTGCCGATCGAAATTACGGGGTTGCGTCCTGGGGAAAAAATTTATGAGGAACTACTCCTGGACATGGATCTGGCTCTGCCAACCCAACACCCAAAAATTTTCTGTGCGCGGGAGGATCTGTTGACATGGGATGTCTTACAGCTTAATTTAGATCGGTTAGTGGCGGAAGTCGCCATCAATCATGCTGAGGGCTGTCTGGCTCTGTTGCGAAATTTAGTGCCTGAGTATCAACCTGGTGGTACGCCAATGACAGATTTGCCTGCGGCTGCGATGACACCTGTGCGATTGCTCCGATAATTGAGAGACGGCGATCGGTTATACTGGCGAGGCTGACTGAGTTCGCGCGATTCTCTCAAGGAGCAACTGAGCCTACGCAAGCGTCGTCTAATCGATGAAAGAAACTTTGTTGAGTGTGTTGGGTTTCGCCTTGCTCTACCCAACCTACAGATCCTTGCTGTGAGCCAATTTCAATTAAGTTCCTTAGAAGAGGCTCCGCCAACGAATTTAGCTTTTGAGAAATACTCCATCTGCGATCGATTGCTATGGCCAAAGATGAGCGTCGTTGTATTAGTTGCCGCAAACTAGCTCCCCGAAGTGAATTTTGGCGGGTAGTCAGGTGCCATCCAGCGCAGGAAATCAAAATCGATCTGGGGACTAGTCGCAGCCAAGGTCGTTCGGCTTATCTGTGTCCAACAGCGAGCTGCTTGCAAATTGCTCAGAAAAAAAATCGTTTGGGTAGATCTCTCAAGGCTCCTGTGCGTGAGGATATTTATCAACAATTGCAGTTACTAATTAACTAAATCTAATATGTTGGCTGAATTACTGACGGCAACAGGGCTGGGAATTGAAGATTTATCTTCACCATTACTTGCTTGGCAATTTATGTCCCCAGGGGAGGAAATCTTCCATATTGGTGGTTTCCGCTTAAAGTGGTATGGATTATTAATTGCCTCAGCAGTACTAATTGGGGTTAATTTGTCAATGTGGTTGGCAAAACAACGGAAGCTAGACCCAGAGCTAATGGCTGATTTAGCAATTTGGCTGGTGTTAGGGGCAATTCCATCAGCTCGGCTATATTATGTCGCATTTCAATGGCAAAATTATGCCGCCCATCCCGACCAGATTATTAAAATCTGGGAAGGTGGAATTGCAATTCATGGGGCAATTATTGGGGGAACGATTGCGGCGATTATTTTTGCCAAAATCAAGCGCGTTTCTTTTTGGCAATTAGCTGATTTAGTTGCACCGTCGGTAGCTTTGGGACAAGCGATCGGTCGGTGGGGGAATTTCTTTAATTCTGAAGCTTTTGGGAGTCCGACAGATTTACCCTGGAAGTTATTTATTCCCAGAGAAAATCGTCCATACCAGTATATTAACTTTGATTATTTTCATCCCACCTTCTTGTATGAATCGATTTGGAACTTACTAGTATTTTTGCTCCTAATGTGGTTGTTTATTGATGATAACCGCCGCAACCGATTAAAATCTGGTTCGTTATTTTTGATTTATTTAATTGCTTATAGTATCGGACGATTTGGAGTAGAAGGTTTACGCACCGATAGTTTGATGCTGGGTTCGCTGAAGATGGCTCAGGCGATCAGTTTAGTGGGAATAGTAATTGGATCGATCGGATTATTATGGTTGTACATTCGGCAGCGACGATTGCCAGATGTGGTATGAATTAGAAGATTCGATCCAGTGCGAGCGATAGTCTAGGAAAGAGATCGTCTTTAATTACGCCATTACCGCTATAAGTTATAGGGGCGCGATCTGGATAGAATACTGTGATACTTTTTGCTTCTGGATCTACTATCCAGGCTCGCAACACGCCCCCAATTAAGTAACTACTGACTTTTTGGGTCATTTGGGCGAAAGTTTGTCCGGGGGAGATAATTTCAATCGCGAGTTCGGGTAGCACGGGGCAAGCAGTATTTTCATTCCAACTTTTGGGTAGTCGATCGAAGGAAACGTAAATTAAATCTGGGACGGGGGTGGAATTCTCACTCAGATCGAAAGCCCATTCTATTTCAGCACGACCGCGATTGTCCGCCCATTCTTCCAGAATATTTAGAATTTTCCGAGCAGATCGAGCGTGAAAATATTTAGGAGACATTTTAGCTACCGCTCTGCCGTCGATTAATTCATAGGTGACCTCGGCGGCATCTGCCAACGCCCAAAATTCTGCTTTCGTAAGTATCGTTTGGAGAGTGTTGACCATATTAGTAGCGGAAAGCAATCTGGTCGGATCGGTTTTATTGTAGCAGGATCTAACTCTCGATTTTTTACTTTTGGCGTTCGAGCTGGAGATCGTTTTCTTGCTCGATCGTTTCTAGTTCGATGCCGCGTACATCCCGATAAAAGAACTCGACACGTCGATCGCGAGCGTAGTCTAAAACGTTTTGGCGAGCAGATTTGAGCCGAGTTTCACCGTAGGAACGGATCGTAATTCGGGCGGGTTCGATCCCTTGACGGACTAGATAGTTGCGGGTGGATATAGCCCGACGCATTCCTAAGCGGCGATTGTATTCATTGTCGGCGCGAGGGTCGGTATGACCTTCGAGATCGACGACAATATAGGGGTAATCTTTGAGCACTTGGGCGATCCGTTTGACGACGGTACCACTGAGGGGGGCGATGTTGCTTTTGTTGAGTGCGAAGTGGATATTGGCGGGGATTCTGAGTTGAATTTTGTCAGGGAGTGCTGGCGGCTGAATGGGTTGGGCTGGAGGAGTAGCAGGTTGAATGGTTACAGGTACAGGGACTTGAGGATCGGCATTGGCGATCGAGGGAATGGCAAAAGGGCCGGAGAGGCATGTGGGGGCAGGAACATTAAAAACTGGCTGAGGAATAGCGGCAGTGGATCCAGGGGCGATAACGAGCGCATTGCGGGCAGGTTCGGAGGTACCATACTGAGGATCGGTAGCGATCGCGCTAATCATTTCACCTGGTTGGAGATTGGCTAAAGTTGCGCCAAATTTACCCTGAGCGTTAGCGATGACGGTAGTGAGCGGACGACTGAGAGAGTCACGACCATCGGCATCTGCACTGACTTTGTAGAGTTCGATTTGGCTGCCAGGATCGGCAACTCCATCGATGTTGACTCGATCGTTTAACCGGAGAAATTCGCGGGAGAAGAAGCGCGGGGCATTGATTGCCATGTTGCCAGTATCTAAGCGGCGATTTTCTGTATTCCGGACAGGGTTAATGCCATCGCCATCTTGGAAGTCTTCGACGGCATCATGGCGATGGGTATTGAGATCGATGCTCAAGCCTTCAAGGGCGGAGAACCGATTACTTTTGACAATATTGCGGGCGGAAGAGACATCACCTGTCAGGGCAAATGCCGAAACAGTTACGCCAGCTCCAGCTTGGTTAGAAATATTGTTATCGACAACTTGATGATCGTTACCCATGAGATGGATGGCGGCTCGGCGCAATCGCCGTCCGTTGAATTCGATCGTATTATTCCTAATCTCGACCGCACCTGTGGCTGGTTTGAACAGGAAAACACCACTACCATCATTGGCACAAATCAGGTTGGTGTCGATTTTATTGTTCCGTATTTCACCTTCGAGGCGAATCGCATCGGGCATTCCTGCGGTGCCATTGCCGATCAGGATGTTTTCTTGGATGAGTAGGTTATCTGCTTTGACAGCGGTAATAATGCCACTGGCAGTATGGTCTTTGATCACGTTATGCCGAATCTTGGTACCGCTGCTATTGAAGATATACACACCGAAGTCTGAAGCTGTCAGCGGGAAAGTTCGATCGGGTTTAATACCGAGGAAATTACCTTCGATCGTGACATTGTTCGGCGGGGGATTGTTGTCGCCGTTAGCGGCGGCAGTTGCGGTGAGGGATGGGAGTCGGTGGGCGATGAAAATATCGCCAGATGGGACATCCTGAGTGGGGCTATTCTCAATCGTGCTGAAGCCATAGATGCTCAAACCCTTAATCGCGACATTATCCGCAAGAATCGAGATGCCTCTGGCGATTTCCACATTCTCAGCGGGGGTGATTTCGACTACGGGTGTGGGCATGACCACCGTAGTTTTGGTGGTAGAGTTGGGGATAAAGCCGGGTTGGGTTGTACCATCGATCGAAACTCCTGGTGTTTGGATGGCGGGGAGTTCTCTAGTTAGCGCAATTTTAGTCCGCCCAGTAGGGAGATTAAACTCAATCTGGGAGCCAGTGGTAGTAGTGAGATCTCTGACTTGGGCGCGTTCTGCGGCACTGAGTTGGTCTAGTTTTAATTCGCCGTTAGTTATGGAAATTGCTTCTCGCAGGGTAATTCCATCATCGGCGGTAATGGTGTCTCGATCGCTGGTAACGATAATTTTGAGGTGAGGCTGCTTTGCTTGGGCGATCTGACGCTCTGGGGCGGCTTGGACGGAATTAATTAGGGGTAGTTGACCCAGGCTCAACCAGCAGAGTGTGCATAATAAATTTTGAATATTTGAGCGGTTCATATAATTTAGGGGTTAGGGGTTAGGCTTTAGGGGTTAGAAACGTTATCGATACTCTTTTTGGCAAAAACACAAACCTTGCCCTGACAAATTACAGTGAGCAATGCTCAGTCAAAGGTTATTACTTATTACTCATTACTTTTTAAGTGCTGATTCCTGTTGTTGAGGTGGAGTTACCTTCTGAAGACCGAAGCCGTTGAATAGTTCGTTGACTTTGACCGTGAAGCCAACGTAGGCCCCATTGGCGGCGCGATTGCCACCGGAGATCGTCGGGTCATCGACACGACCGAGACCGTAACCACCGGAGAGACGGAGGTTGGGCGTGAGGTAGTAGCCAGCTTCGAGGGCGAGTCCAGTTTCGGTGTAGCCCTGGTTGGGTTGAGTGATGACTCGACCGTCGGCGACTAGATCCCAGCTATAGCCGAGGCGATAGGTGGCGCGGAGTTGACCGATCGAGAGGGTACTACTAGTATTGGTATTGGTCGCGAGAAAGTTGGTACCAGTGCGGAAAGCATATTTACCGTAGAATTCCCATTGCCAGTCGGGGGCATAAATTACTTCAGCCGCGATCGTGTTATCTTCAGAACCACTACCGATACTGGTCAGGAGATCCTCAGGAATTGTGCTGGGATTGCGGCGATATTGATAACTGAGCAGGGCGTTGATTTGGTCACTGTCGGGATTGCGGTAAGCTAGACCGATTCTCAGGTTGCTGGTAGCACCCAAGTTAGAACCACTCAAGACTTGGTTAGCGACGGAATTTTGTTGATAGCGAACTAGTGCAGTTAGGTCGGAACTGACTTTTCCCGTAATTCCGGCATTAATGCCCGAACTACTACCGCCGACACCATCGCGGAACTCATACCGCGCATTAGCTTGGTAGTTGGGGTTGTCGGTGTAGGCAACACCAATGCTATAACTATTCCCACTCCCGACACCCACACTAGAGCTACTTTGACCGGGGGCATAGGGTTGGGCGAATTGCTGTCCGGCACCTGTTTGGGAGTAACCGCCGTTACCACCAGTAATCAGCCGTTCGTAGGCTAGATCCATTTTCAAGCCGGGGGCGAGGATGATACCCTGTTGGAGTCCAATCGCGCCGATGGATTGGTAAGGGCTAAGGGAGTAGCGTCCAGTGACGGTGGTATTGCTCGCCAGTTTTTGGTTCGCGTCGATGTCTAAGCTGGTAAAGGAGGAGTTGGCTAACTGACCGCCAGTGATAAAGTTTTGGTTGAGTCGGACATTCACCCCTTGATATGCAGCCCAATCTAAACCAAGAGCAGTGCGGTTGGGATAGAGTGAATCTTGCTGGTTACTCAGGGCGGTTTCATTGAGCGCGCGGAAGGTAATATTACTGGTGATGGGCATCGACAACCGCGATCGAATTTGACTCGACACTCCGGTATTATTTGTAGTAAGACGATCTTCTCGATTGCGGCTTACATAGTCCAAATCGACTGTTGTCGTGCCTAAACGTTGTTGTAAGCCAGCCGTCACGGTGGTGAGATTATTATCTACTTGGGTACCAGGCACGGCACCATTCCGTGCCGCTAGTAAGTCAGCGAGATTAGGGAAGAGGACGGCTGGAGCAATCCCGTTATTATTTTCTCTATCGATTTGGAGCCGAACGTTAGTATTTTCGGCAACTTTGGTGGTGACTTCACCACCGTAGCGGCTTTGACCGGGGACAAAGCTAGATGTTGCATTATTAGAGAAACCTGCTTCAGCACTCCGATAAAAGGCTCGACCTTGAATGCTTTCGGAGAGTTTAGTCTGGGCTTCGACTCGATAGGCGGCACCATCCACACTCCGACCGTCAAAGCTAGTGGCATTGGTCGATTTAGCATATTCCGCCGTGATGTTGCTAGTTGGGGAGAGGGCGACGAGGGCATCGGCACCAAACAGGCTGAAGTTACGAACGCCTTGGGTTTCTTGGACAAAACTAGTCCCTACCCAACTTTCTTGGTTCAACTCACGGGAGAGATTGTACTGAAGCCGACCGCCGATGATGCTGGAATTTACCCCAGGGGTGAAGTATTGGTAAGTAGCAACGATTTTGCGCACCATTACGTTACCACTATCGTCCACATTCGTGCGGAGCAACGGGCGACGGAGTAAGATTGAACCGCGATCGTAATCGACATCATAGTCAATCCCCCGCACGAGGGGTTCGCTTTTGCTAATGGTACCAGGACGATTTAATTCTTCAGTTTCGATCGCAATCTGTTCGCTACCGCCAATAATCAACCGACGGGAGAGGAAATAATAACCGCTCGTGCCATCGGGAGCCACGGTATCCCGTTGAAAACCTTGGACGTTATCACCGTAAAAGGCACTAGCTTGGAGATTCCCTAAGTTATAGTTGACTTTGGCACCATGTAATTGACGGCTGGTAGCGGAGAATTGTTGGGATTTAGTAGCGAACTCATTGGTACTGTAATCACCCCACATCACCAGGTCTGGCAGCGCATTGGCAACGCCAGTAGACCGTTCAAATTTAGCAAAGACGCTATCTTGAGAAGGAGTCAGTACCTCCACCTTAGATGTATCGCCAGTGACGGGGTATAAGTCTTCACAGTTGGTACTGGTAAAATTGCGGAACAGCGAAGTGTTCCCATTACAATTGCTATTTAACGATCGGGCACTATTATATGCTCCGGTAAATAACCAATCCCCAACTTTACCCGTACTAAAAACTTGACCAGTCACGCTGAGGTTCGTGCCATTATTTCGATCTGGGGGCAGAAAGTCGCGGAAGTTGCGATAGTAGTCGGTGCCTCTAGCACCCAACCGGACATCGACGACCCCAGTCGTAATCCCTTGGCGTAAATTGGTTTCAAATTGCGCTTGGGTAAATCCTTCTAGGTTCAGGCTAGTTGCCCGAATTTTAACAGTTTGTGGATCGATGCCTGCCCGTAACTTCGCGCTAAATTTCCCTTCTTTGACGGGAACTTGGAATCCAGGCTGGTCGCGGTCTTGGTCTACCCCCGCAAACTCACCCGCACTAGCGGTGAGTGTGGCTACGCCATCTTGTTTGGAGAAGTTGCCATTTTCATCGACCAACTTACCTTCGACGGATAGTAGCGAACGACCATCGGCGGGAACGCGAGATTCGACCGTTTGGATGGCGATCGCTTTTGGCGCGCCCCGAACTGTTAATTTAGCTGAAGTTACCTGACCCGCGACTCCATTTAGTGTGGCTTGAGCAGTTAAAGTATTTTCGCCAGCACTCAGAGCTACCCCATACCAAGTTTGGGTAATCAGATTGCTCTGCGTATCAGTTTCTGTCCGCCCAATCAGGGAGTTATCGACAGGCTTACCATTAATTTTGAGATCGAGCTTAGCACCGATCGCGTACTGGACGACCACAGTTGCGGCGGGGATATCCATCACGGCATCAGTCTTCGGACTGATAATCGTGACATTGGTAGTCGCGATCGAATTACTAGGTGTAATTACTGGGGCGAGATTGGGTTCCCCACTTGGCGATGGTGATGGGGGCGGCGGATTATCGACAATGGGTGCGGCGACCCCTTGAGCAACTGGCGCGTGAAGTGCTGGCGCAGTCGTCGGGCTAGTCAGGGGTAGATGACCTTCAACCTTGTTGGTGCTGAATTTAGGCGCAATCGGGGCGGTTTGGGCGTTGCTACCATCAACTAGAGTGATAAATCCGAGACTGTTAACAGTTGCTCCCAGTAAGAAGGCTTTGAGAATTGGTTGTTGAAGTTTCATTGGATTTATTTTGCCTCCCTAGCTGTAGGTGTGACACCAAAGTTCATCCGAACCAGACCACTTGGGGCTAGTTTGACTAAGCGAGATTGACTATTGCGTTCGTTGAAGTACAGGTTGGGGGCAAGGGTGTAGCCAGGGAGACTACTGAGGTCGAGAACTCCAGTTCGATAGCCGTTGGCGGCACCCTTGACGGAGAACATGCCGTTGGTATCGGTGGTAATTTTGTTGCCATCGTCAAGGAAGACGACGGCATTGGGGACACCCGGTTCATTGGGCTGTTGTTCGCCATCGAAGTTTTTGTCTACAAAGACGCGACCGACGATGGTACCAGTGTCCGTGACAATGCCTTGGCGGATTTGCAGTTGGTGGATGGCTGGGCCATCGGTGACAGTACCTCCACCTGTCCGAGTGCCTGTGAGTAGGGCACTATTTTTGCCTGTTCCCCTGGCTGCATCAGGCGTGAGGGTGGTGGCGTAAGCAACGTTCACTGTTTGGTTGGGTGCAAGTGTGGGCAGAGTGGGGAAGGTAAAAGTGGCAATGTTACTGTTGAGCGAGACTGTAACTGGGACATCAGCATTATCTAGTCTGGCTCTGACCGCATTTGGCTGAAGGCGGAAGCCCAAGGGCAGCGTATCTGTGACGCGCAGGGTACTCACCGGAGTAGTGGAGAGGTTTTTGAGCAGGAGGCGATATACGACGGTATCACCAGGTTCGGCGGCGGCTCGATCGGCAGATTTGATAATTTGGAGGATTTGGGGGTTACAGATTCCCACATTCAGCCCGACGAGGGAGAGATTCGCGGTGATTGTTTCGCGGGGAGCCGTAATGGTGATGCTGTTAGTTGGGGTGGCAGCATTGACATCCAGAATTTCTCCATTGAGGGAACTTGCTGTCAGGGTGACATTTTCGCCAACAAGACCAATAATTCTGATTAAGATTTGCCGTTCGGTGTAGATCGAGCCAAATGGGGGCCTAATTACGAGGATATAAGCACGACCGGGAACTAATTGACCACGGTTGGGATCGAGGAGGAAATTGTAGCGACCATCCGTGTTACCGCTAGTTAAGGGGAAGGGATTAATATTTTGGCGATTGGGGTCTAGCCCTGCGGGAATGTTGTTATTCGGGATATCTGGTAGCTCGGTAGTCGTGAGACTGACGAGGTTGCTGAGGCGTAAACTGTCAGGCGTTTCATACAAGCCAACGGTGAAGCCTGCATAGCTAGGGAGCGTTTCACCATTACAACCAGTGATCCGTCCGGCTGGATCGATCGGATCGCCTCCGGCAAGTGGATCGAGCAATGGTTTATTAACTGGTAAGGTATTGCTCAATCCTTGAAATAGGCGTTCTTGCTCGGTGGGGATATTTCCCGTAATCGGGTTGATGAGCAGATTCCCCTGGGAGTCTACCTCTCGATCGACCGTATAACTGTACCCGGCTGTATTTTGGATCTGAATTTGAGTGCTAGAAGCTGCTACCTGAGCCACACTTGGTGCAGTGACTTGAGTAAAGGTGACGATCGCCAGGCCCGCGAACTGGAGATATTTTGTTAAATAGTAGCGGTGCCGTCGTGATTGAAACCTAGACACTTGACTTATTTCCTCAAATATAGTAATAATTTTTTGTATAGTCGAAGTTTTCTAAGTTCACCCTTCTGTTACCATTTATACTCACTAGCTTTCGGTATCGTCACCCGTTATTCCACGGGGATTTTAGATTGAAGGTGAAATTAATCAGCGGATATTTACTTAGTAGAGATTACATAGCTGTAAGTATTACTGAGTCTATTTAACTTTACGAATGAAGCTAAAAGTACCCGACTTTTGCGGTGCTAGCGTCCCGACGATATTGACATACTTAGTCACCAGTGGTTCGTCAGTAGCTGGGGTTAATTGCACGGTACCGAGATCGGCCTTTGCCGAACCAGGCTCATTACTAGTCAGAGCAGCCCAGTTGTTGGGTAAAACAGTTCCATCTTCCACAATCGTGAAGTTGCTGGCAGTGAGTGATTTGCTAACACTACCGTCGGGTGCGCCAACAGCAATATTGGCAAACTTAATCCGATACTCGATGTACTCACCAGATTTAGCAGCTTTGTTCTCAGGGCTAAACTCATTAATTGGTTTCTTATCAGTACCCAAGATCCGGGACTCTTTGAGCAGGTCGATAAATCCGGTGTATGCTCGATCGAGTGTTTTGTTCTTCGGCTCGTCAGTTCCGGGCTGATTATCATTGTTGAGATCGACAAAGGCAGTCAGTTCGACCGGATAGCCTTTGATGGCTTCAGTGCCCGCCGGTAAGTCAATGATGGTGGTGTAATCAACACTGCCTTTGCCTGGTATCTGAGCTAGCAACAGTACGGGTTTAGTTGCATCATCGGGCACCAATTTACCACCTTTGACCGTAAAGATTACACCAGGATCGGCTGGTTTGCGAGGATCTTTGAGGGTGACTTGAGTATCTTCCGGTAACAGTTCATCAGCTTTAACCGTGGGGACAACTTTGAGATCCGCAGGGAAATCAGCGGCATTCTGAACGGTGTTAAAGAAGCCGACTGCTTCGGGGTTAAACTTATCCCCTTTCCTAACACCAGGCTGCACAGGAGCAGATTTATTGGTGAAATCGTAATTATTATCAGTGGTGGTAGTAGCCGGAATTTGACCCAGAGCATCGGGCCGATCTTTTGGGCCATTGAGGACGCTCAAGATAGGATTAATCACAGTAGTGACAAATTCACCTCCCAGCCCATCACCAGTGTTATCACCTTGGAGATCTCGACCGATATTAGTGGAGTTGCGAGGATCGCCAGTAGGTGCAGTAGGATCGACGATCCCAGGGCTAACTAGCGGTTTAGCCAGATCTTGCGGATCTCTGGGACCAGGGGTACCATCGGTGTTGAAGTTATTGGGATTATTGTCGCCAGATTCATCTACTACCGGTAGATTGGGGTTGGGGGTTTTGTCTGTGGGGTCGGTGCTAATCGGAGAGTTGCCAAACAACTGCGCGATATTGGAGATTTCGGTAGTTTGGAGTGGGTTGATGACTGTGACCTTAAGTTGAAATCCGGTGACTGAGGTACCTTGAGTAATCCGCCCGTCGGGGAGGAAGAAACCAATCCGGCGGAGAGTTCCAGCATTAGTAGTGCTAGGTGCATCGGTTGTCCAAGTGGCAGTATCAGCTCGATCGGTAGCACCGATCGCTGTACCATACTGATAGACTGCGATCCAGCCAGTGGGTGGGACTACAGCAGCGACTTTCGTCCCGATGGGCACGGCATCAGAGATTAAGATGCCCGGTGTGGTGCCTAAACCAGGGACTAAAGTACCAACCAAATCAGCCGCGACGGAGTTACCCGCTTGACTGGGGACTGTATTTTCGACTTTCAGGCTGAAATTGTAGGTGATGCTATTGTCTGCGGGGATGTATGCCCCAGCGGTTGTCTTGATGGTGGCGAAAGCTTGAAGTTGAGCGTTGATGGTGACTTCTTGAGTATCCATCGCTTCACGAATACCGTTAACTGGTGCGCCATCGATCTCGCCAGTCGTGTTATCTGGGTTATCGATAGTGAATACGTCTTCCGGATTTTGGGTGGCGGCGGTTTGGGCTTGGTTTTGGAGATTGGCTTCGGTACCGTTAGTTTTACCCAAAGCAACTGCAATCTTCCCGTTACCTCCATCGTTTACTTTAACAACAACCCGAACTTGTAGAATACCTTGGGGCGGAAGATTGCCAGAAGTCAACCCCGCACTAGGCACATCTTGCCAAGTTTTAGTAGTGTCATCAAAGTATTGAACTTTTTGAACTTGACCGGAACCTGTAATAGTGGCTTGGTTGGGAACGAAGATTCTAGTGCCATCATTACCAATGTTGGTAATATCAAAGCGGAAATATCTCGTGTCGCCACTTTTAGCAATGGTCGTCTTCCCTGTCTCATCTGTAAGACCTTTTTGCTTAACCGAAATCCCGGCTACTTCTTGGGTGGCGACTTCAACAATGTTGGAAGTAGCATTGATGCGTTTGGGGTCGTTGGGGTTATTTGGGTCGGCTGGATTATCAGGATCTTCGTAGGTAGCCGTGGCTTGGTTTTTGATGGTTGGCGCGGGTACCGCCCAAACTGGCGCGATGAGTGGCAAGATACTGCCAGCAATTAGTGCCGCAGCAAATAAAGGACGAGAATTATTAATTAATTGGGTGGTATTTGCGGGTATTAATTTCACAGTTATATTTCTCTACAAACTCGGCTACTCTGATTTTTTTAGATGCAAGTTTAAGTTAACTCGCTGGGTTAAGTCGATCGATTTAATTCTCCTGCTTTTCGGGTAAAATTCACTCTAAACTATCATGACAAATGCTGGTGTAAGTCAGGTTGTCAGAATAATCAAGATCTACAATCTATCTAGTCAATGGATGTGTTATTATTTATAAATAAAGCCAAACTAGGATAACAAGCGTTATCGCTATTTGGCATCAGTTAAATGAATAAATATTGAGAATAATTGGTTGCTGGATCGATCTCAAAGATCGATCTTCTCGATCTTTGAGTAAATCAAGATAGCCGCTACTTAACTTGAACTTCATAAGTTGCGTTGACTTGAGCATTGGCTGCCATCAATCTGGTAAATTTCCAGCGGATGTTAGTGTAAGCACTGGGTGGTGCATCTTTTTTATCTACCACTGGTCTAGTTGTATAGGTTTTACCACCGTCGATACTAAACAATAATTCCGAACCGGGTAGAACAGTTGCGGATTCTTTTACATAGATAGTACCCTTGGGTATCGGTTGAGTTAACATCAAGTTTTTAACCGGACGATTGCCATTTTTTGCAATAACTGTATATTTAAGAATATCCCTGGGTTGAACTCTGCCAGAAACAGGTTGATAGGTAACTTTGGGTTTATCATCCACCATTTTTACGATCTTTTTCTCGGCTTTGAGCGTGAGCACAACCCGCTTGGCTGCGGGTTGAACTGTATCACTTGGAGCAGATTGAAGTTGAGCGTGCAAAGGGAGTTGGTGGGAGAATGTGGTAGTGGCAATTAACCCGATCGCACTGATGCTAGTGATTAGTAATTTATACATGATAATTTCGGTTTTAGCTCTGGACATACATAAGTACTGAGACGAGGGAAAGGGTTTTAATGTTGCCCAATTCGACACTCATTTGTAGCCATTGCTTGGTAGTTTATACTGTTCCCCTCACCACAGCAAAGTTTAAATCAAATCAGCATTTTGAGCTAGTCAATCTAGAAGCTACCGTAACAGGATCAAGGATCTAAAGCTCGCCCCCAAAGTGGGGACGAGCGGCACTCTAGTTATTTAACTTGACGAGTGAAGGTAAACTGACCGAATGCACCAGGTGCGAGGCTGGGAACAGTATCGAGGTACTCACCGATAATGAGGTCGCCATTAGTTTTGGCTCCATTCTCATATTGAATCGAACCTTGGTTGTCTTGTGCAGACTGGGGTTTGTGTTCGGTTAAAGTGCCCCATGTGTTGCCACCAGCGGTACCATTCTCCACAATCTTGATGTTGTTCGCATTCAGACCAACACTGTTGCTACCAGCAGGTACTGGTTCAGAGATATTGCTATACTTGATCCGGTACTCGATGTACTGACCAGGTTCAGCTTTCGCTGGATTTGGGGAGAACGGAGACAGGATCGTGGTAACACCGTTAACAGTTTTGTACACTTGAGCTTCTTTCGCCAGTTTCAGGTATCCAGTGTAAAGACGATCGATTGTGACGTTCTGAGCATCGGTAACATCGATGACATTATTACCAACGATTGCTGCGTTCAGAATCGCACCACTGTTAGGATCGACAACTGCTGGCGCACCATTAGCAAAAGAAGTAATCGGCACTGGGAAGCCCTGCATTTGAGCAGTACCAGCAGGTAAATCGATTTCTACACCATATTCCACACTGCCAGTTTTGGGGACTGTGAGCGTAATTGGAGTAGCACCGCCTACTGGTGTAAAGGCACCAGTAGCACTGTCATACGTGTAAGAAACAGCAACACCACCAGAAATAATCTTGACAATAGTACCAGTCGGTAAGTCTGCTTTATTGGCGGGAGTTGTAGGCAGTAAGGAGATAAATTGAGGTCTGGTAGCAGTAGCAGGATCTTGGGAAACACTGTTAGTGAAGCCCATCGATTGTGGGTCTACAGTGTTAGGTACACCATTAGTCCATTTTGCTTGATTTGTATCGATCGTTACAGACTTGTTAGTAAAGTCATCATTGGTTCCACCACTTGGGCCAGTTGCCGTAGGCTTATTCTCTGGACCGTTAAAGATCCCCACTGTACCTGGAGCCGGAGCCGGAGGAGTGAGAGTAACAATGTTGGCTTCACCACCAGGGCCAGTGCCTGTGTTGGTGTTGGCAGTATCTGTACCATCAGCACCAGTTGCCACACCATTAGTTGGGGTAGGTCCAGCAGTACCATCTGAGTTCAAGTTGTTGAACTGAGCATCACCAGATTCATCCACGGCTGGTTTGGTGGGGTCCGGAGCACCATTGACTAGTGTGGTACCAAATGCTTGAGCAATGTTGAGTTTAGAACCACCAGTTGCGGGGAGGTTGAGGTTCAGTGTTAGTTGGAATCCAGTAACAGTAGGACTACCTTTAACAATTGTACCGCTCTTGACAAAACCAACGCGAGTCACGGTGCTTAATGTTGGGGAGTTCCAAGTTTTCCACTGGACGGAGGAGTCGTTCGCCGCAGTTGAACCAATTGGTGCGTCCGTATAAACTGCTGTCCATCCGCTAGGTGCTACAGGTGCCACAGATAGTGTGGCACCTGCGGGAATAGCGTCAGAAACTAAGATCCGAGGCACAACCGCACCATCTAAGTTAATCGCAGTACCAGCTAGATCTTCGGCTACTAAGTTGGTGCCAGTGGGCGCAGTCGCGGCAACATCTAAGCCTAGGTCATAAGTAACTTTGTCATCAGTAATGTTTGTTGTCGTGCCATTTTGATCTACTGTACCAGCTACTTTGATAACTTTCACAAAAGCTTGTTTGCCAGGATTGACTACAGTAGTTGCAGTTGCGGCTGCTTCTCGCACGCCATTAGAAGGCGTTCCAGCAGATTCACCAGCCACAGAACCGTCAGCTTTATCTACGGTGTAGACATCACCACCAGTAGCATCGAAGGGATCGTTCTGGAGGTTGGTTTGACCAGTGTTACCTAAAGTAACGTTGATCGTGCCAGTAGTAGTACCAGCGTTGACTGTTGCTAAGACCCGAACTTTGACAACTGCTCCAGGGATAATGTCACCGCCATTAGTAGAGTTTTTCGTAATGAGGTTGTTAACATCATTAACATCTTTCCACACACCTGCTGCCTGGTCGAAGTATTGAACTTTGGAGACAGTGACAGGGGAGGAACCAACCTGAGCTTGGTTTGGTACGCGGAAGTCGGTGGTATCGTTACCAATGTTGGTCAGGTCAAATTCAAAGACTAAGTTATTATTTGCAACAGGTGTGCTGCCATTATCGGTTGCTGCACCAGTAGTTACTGCGGTAGCACCTGTGTTTTTGACAGCACCAGCAGTAATTGTGATACCGGCAACTTCAGAGACTTTAACAACAACAGTATTAGAAGTGGTATTGGAGACCGCGCCACTGGGGTCTTCGTAAGTTGCAGTTGCGGTGTTACTGATATCGGTACCAGCAGCAATACCTGCGGCGTAGATAGGCGCGGCAAGCTGAGTTAATCCACCTGCAACCATTGCAGATGCAACTAGGGGGCGTAAATAAGAGTTAAATTTGCGTTTGGATGCTGATCTCACCGGAAGGAATTCCTCTATATAGTTACATTTACTCAAATCGGGGGTGTAAGTTAGGGGGTAGTTGGTGGTTATCGATCGCGAGTATCATTGGACTGGTGATAGCTTTGCCCCAACTCACTAGTTCCTGTTAACTACTTACCAATAGTCCTTACTCTGCTATTTTGTCCTGCCAAAGTTTGATTTGATACCAGTACAGCTACGGATATTTTGTTCTGTATAAGCTTTTTATCGATCGTATATTTACTGAGATCTAGGACTACAAATATGACAATTTCGATCAAACTTACTAGCAGAACGAGATCGGGCTGAATCTGAGTACGAGTGGTCTGGTAATTCATCGACACAATAAAAAGCACCAACAGGAGTTGGTGCTAAAGACGAATTTATTTCACTCGACCTTGAAAGCGAACAAAGCCATAAGTGCCGGATTGGGCAGGAGCTGTAGCATTCGGTAGATTGCCAAGATTGATAACTACGGTGCC
The DNA here is from genome assembly GCA_031425415.1 of Chamaesiphon sp. VAR_61_metabat_425. Taxonomy (GTDB): domain Bacteria; phylum Cyanobacteriota; class Cyanobacteriia; order Cyanobacteriales; family Chamaesiphonaceae; genus Chamaesiphon. Next base: position 29,606 of record JANPJH010000003.1, read on the forward strand.
ATTAGGATTAGGCAAAGGAGGATCTGTACTTTTTTCCTTGCAAGCATTAGGCAAGGGTTCCAGTGGACGATAGTAACTGGCAATATCACCATCAATGGTGTTGGTATAGGACTTCAGGGTGCCACTGAGGTTGACAGCAATACCTCGATCGGCTGTAGGTAAACCACTGGTATCATAGATCCCACTATTAAAAGCTTTCTCGATAAATGTTACGTTACTCGGCACTCGATCGCAGAAAGTGACTTTATTAGCAGGGGTGTCGCCAGTAGAGAGGAAATAAATAGTGTATTCGATCGAGTCATCCGGTTTAATCATGCCGCCATCAGTGCCCCCTTTCAGGAAACTGCTGGGATCGGGCCAATAGTTGGTATCCTGTTGGTTTGGATTTGGCTGACTGCTAAAAGGTGGGGTTTCAGGAACGTTATCATCGTAGGGACTACCTGTATTTTTGTAGATAGCTAAGTTGTCCCCACCATTAGTAGTCGTACCTCCATTAATTGCGGTGATCCGCTTGACTAACAGTAAATTAGGTCTAGTCGCTGGAGGGGCTGGTGGACAAAGCGATCCAGTGAAGGATGTTAAGGCTGAACTTAGAGCTGCATAGTCAGCCACATAGAGATAATCTGCGGTAGCTGCATTATTATTTGTGCTATTAAACTGCGTTGTAGTTTCTCCATCAGTGACCCGCTTAAATTGATCGAAAGTAATCCCATCGCCATTACCAATCTGAATCCCATAGATATGCGCCCCAACTGCTTTCAACTGATCGGCTTCATCAATCGGGCTAGTGCCGCTATTTTGCGCACCATCGGTAAAGAAAAATACAACATCTGGAGTCCCAGCCGATACTCCTAAAGCAACAGCTTGTTGGAAACCATTTTCCCAGTTAGTACCACTACCTGTAACACCATAGTTAGTATTGAGTGCAGTCTGAAAAAGTGGCAGATTAGCCGCCGTCACGGCAGTATAACCAATTACGGTGCGTTTACTACTATCAAAACCAACAATTGCTGCCCGTGCTGGAATGTTATTATTCACAAAATAAGTCAACATTGTCATAACAGCAGCCCGCTGCTGTCCAACTTCTGTATCATCTACCGAGCTGGAGTCATCTAAGATAAACATCATATCTGGAGTACTTTGGCAGAAACCGGTTTGGATATTTGGATTCACTCGCCGAATTCCAAAATTTCTACCCGTAGTACTTGCGTTTCCTGTCGTGAAAGCTTGCACCGATGCTGTTGGTTGAGTCGCATTCCAGCCAGTAGGCAAATTAGATGCAGTAAAACTACTACCAAAACTTACGGGTAGTGAAGAAAGTAACACCTTCACGCTCGTGTTGCTAGGTTCATTGCTAAAGGTATAAGCCCCTGTAGTATCATTTACTGGAACGACTTGTAGAACATTGCCTGCATTATCGGTAAGAACCGCATACAGATCGTCACTGTTTCCATCAGGCACCGCGTCTGTATTTGGCTCAGTGTTAAAGGTGCCAGTATCCTTAATACCATTGCCATCTGCATCATTCCACACCTCACCAGAGATGCTCACACCCGCCGTGATGGATACCTGATAATCTTCTACTTCCCCATTACTCGCAGCACCACTAGGTGTAGCTGAAGTGACGCTGCTATCGGTGGTGAGCCGGAACCGGACAAAGGTATTGCCTACTGCACCCACAGTAATTCCGTTCCAAGTTAGTCCGGCTGTGGGATTGCCCCCATTGGTACCTGTGTTGACGGTGGTGCTGGTATATTCGTTGCTTTCAAAGGTGCCATTTTTATTAAAGTCTACCCAAGCGTGGAGGGTAGCCGAAGTACCGCTCGTATTTGTCGCAACAATATTACCAGCCGGAATGCTGTACCTGGTTGCCCCTGCGGTTAAATTCGGTAGCGTAATAATACCATCGTCATCAGCCCCATCACCACTGGCTGTGGCATTGGCGATCGATGCGGTTTCGCTATCGATATTAGTCCCTAATTTCAGGCTTCCAACTATATTGTGAGTAGCGTCACCATAATTATTGGTTCCAGTGCCGCTGGGTGCTATGCCGCTAATAGGGGCATCGCTGTAGTCAGTACTTGCTGCAATTTTGATAGTAGCAGTGGCAACATTGCTGGCTAGACTCGTGGTGTCTGTTACCTGAACCGTAACTGTGCGATCGCTAAGGTTTGCAGAGGTAGATGAAAATCGGATCTGTTCTAGGGCTGTCTCGTAGCTGGCAAGGGCTACAGAGCCAGTTAAAACAATGCGAGTAGCAGTTGAGCTAGGATCTAGACTAATTCCGGTGGGCAGCGATCCGCTAATGGAGAGGGAGTCTCCCGTTTGGGCATTGGTCAAAGCGACTACAGCACGGGAGAGCTGAGTGCTGTCAGCATCGGTAATGACGGTATCTAGCGTTTCGGTGGTGAGGGTATTCGCATCAACGATGCTAACCGCGCTGCCAGCCAGCGTATAAGTGGTTCTGAAATCATTTCCAGTGGCTCCAGAACTATTGTCTCCATCTAAATCAATCGTCGGCGGCTTGGTTCCACAGGTATTGCTGAAGTTCGCAAAGATAGGCGAAACTGGTGTGATTTGAAGAGTACCAGGGTTAAAAGTATCGCCCCCCGCAGTGGTGTTTGCCCCAGCATCATCAATGGCATCTACCGAGTCCGTAGTGTAACCCGCATTGTCTACGGCAACAGCTTTAATGAAGTATCGCCCAGACGGCAGCAGTGTACTATTCCAGGTTACGCTCCAAGGGTTCGTCGTTGCTGGCGTAGTGGCGGGGAGAGAGCCATTGCCTAGAAATGTCCAACTGCCGGATAGGGCAGGTTGCCCATCCCCATCGCTATCAAACTGATAGAAAAACTTGACGCTGGTGAGAGAAGTACCGACTGTTGAAGAACTGGTGATGCTAAGGCTGTCAATCACCGTTGCGCTGAGTGTATTGGTGGCGCTACAGGTTCCAGCCGTGACCGTTGGGATAGCGGGTTGAGGGTAGGTTGTGTTCCCTGTGACAATATCCCCAAAAGGCAAGGGGACAGTGGCTGTGGGATCAAAGGTACCCGGCATGGCTATGTCTTTTTGGTAGGGATCGGTGTTGGAGTTGGCGGTTGAAAAGACAAAGGAGATAGGCGTACTAAACATCACCTTTGGCCCCCCTTTTGCCGTTGCATCTAAGGCTGCTAAGGGAACCTGAATATCTAAATAATATGTTTTGTCACCCCGAACTACCGAACGCGTGCGCGATAAATCGCGCGTCAAAGTTTCCCAACCTGTTTCCCCTTCAACGGGGGTTTGACGGATGGGGCTACCAATTGCCGAGTCTTGTACCCACAAAACGGCACTGCCCGGAGCCGTAGAGCCGCCGCCGGTGCTGACTTCCAGGTCATCGGAGGTGAACCCCTGGTTGAGGTTGCTTTTGTAGACCACGTAGAGGTTATCCGTTGACTTATCGTAGCCTTGGCCCGCTTTACCGTCTAGAAACACGGCAAACTCTCGAAAACCATCTCCGTTAACATCAATCAGTAAGGCCCAAGAGCTACTGGATACATAGGGACCAGTGGATACATTATTTTCGTAGGGATCTGCATCTACACAAAGACGAAAGTAAAGATTGTTGGTATCTCGGCTAAAGAAAACGGATCCGCCTGAACAAGGGGCAATGTCTCCAGATTGAGCGGGCTGCGCCCCTTTTGTGCCGTCTGCATTACCAGTGGGGTCTACAATACCAACACCGTTAACTGTGTAGGGTGTCCAGACTGTGGGCCACGCACCAGGGTAATTGATGGGATCTTGGTAGTTGGTTGCACCGAGGGTGTCGGCGATCGCCTTCGGTGCGGTACCCATCAGTATTCCAGTTAGGGCAATTCCGCCTACTGTCCAAGCTGCATAGCGATGCATGTACCTGAGGCTTTTGGACGCAAGGGTGGGTAAGCAGAAATTCCTACGGTGATTCATCGTTTCTTACAAGCTTTGTATACATGAGGGTGTGCTAACGCACTGCAATGTTTAATACAGGTTCTGAGGTGCAGTACTTGGGGCAGGGCTGATCTATCGGATAGAGGAAAATCCAAAATCCATCTGTAGGTTGGGTTGAACGAATGTGTTGGCGAAGCCTCTCGGAACGAGATAAACCAACATCCGCACAATCGTTGGCGAAGCCTACCGGAGGTAATTGTTGAGTGTGTTGGGTTTCGAGGCTCAACCCAACCTACAAATTTTTTCCTTTCTTCAACAGATCAGCCCTGCAGTACTTGGGGTGGTGGCGATCGCCTCAACCTTAGCTACAAACCTGGCTAATCCTGAATTTCATATTATAAATATTTGTGTTGTTCCACGTAATCATGTGCTCTAATGCAGTAGAAAAACTCAGTATAAAATTTTAAATATAAAAATAATTAGTTATGAATTCGCATTCTGAAATAAATGAAGGGTGACAAAAATAGCATCGAACATTCAATCACTATTCTGCACTCCAAACTTAATAACCGCATTACGGAAAACACGGGAATCTGGGTTGTCAGAGCATAGGTAGTATTACGGATACTTAGGCGAGATAGATGGGCTGAATGCCGCATCGCCATCAACGATCGAAATCAAATCTGTTTTTAGCGATCGACATCTAGTGCAGCGCAAGTAGAAATTAGAGAAATTAAAGCCCCCGTTGCTCTCTATCGGGGGCTTTTGCCATAAGCTAAGATGTTTATCCACTAGAATATGAAAGTTAAGATTTAGCCATCTGGGGGTTTGCGATGGAACATTGGGAATTTTTGATTCAACGTGAGGGCGATCGAGGTTGGAGACCGATCGAAACTGGTAATCTCCAGTTGAGGGAGGGTAAATATCGAATTGTTGCCAATAGTAACCTGGTCAATACTCAAATACATACCCGCGTTACTTACCAAAATCTAGGGTCAACAGTACCACAGCGCAAGTCGCAAGCCCGCAATCAAACCACCAATGGGCGAGGCTTAGTTGTGATTACCCCATTTACCGATTTATCCGCAGGACTGTGGCAATTTATCTGTAGTGGTAATAGTGCAGAACAGCCGGGATGGCATCGGATTTTGAAACTTAGAGTGTTACCTCGTCACCAGTCTCAATCTCCAGTCTCGCCCACCACCAATACCACAATAGCAACCCTCAATTCTGTGCCAAAGGATCTGAGTGAGGATATTGCCGCCCCAACAGAGCCATTAGCGCCGATCCAGATGGCTGGGATACAGGATAATTGGGCAGATGGACTCGATCGATTGTTGGAACAATTAGAGCAAGATTCGCTCAAACCGCGTCACCAATTAGTAGTCGATCCTCTCCCCAATCTACTTCAGCTTAACGCCATTCCCGATCCACCACTGCGACTGATTGATTTGGAGCGATCTACTTTTGCGGGCGTGATTCCCGGCAATCGGCTAAGTATTAATGGTAGTTGCAATTTACGGCTATTCAGTGCCGATCTGGTGCAGAAAGTACAGATTAGTAAGTTGCTGATCTGCCTCCGCCACCCTCAAACTGCGGTAATTATTGGATCGATCGAGCAAGTTATTCCCCTAGATTTAGATATCTTCGCTTTTAGCGGTCAAATTCAATTGCCGATCGAAACTACTACTAGTTTACTTATGGGTGAAGTCAATCTCTACGATCGACATAATATCCAACTTGGCACTACGGGTTTTACCGTGACACTCGATCTCGATCCGATCCATGAATCCGAACTTTCGTTTTTACAACTACTCGACGATCGTGATGAGGATGAAGATCCTAGTACAATCCTCGATCGACTCACTCGAGAGCTACAACTAGATACCAGTGTTACTAGATCTCGCTCCCAAACAACTTCAACACCCCAACCTTCAACCCCATCATTCATCCAAAATATAACTGCTAACACCTATCCTAGTGTTCCGGCGGCGTACAAACGAGAATCCTTACTCGCCCAACATCCCAACATTACTGCCGTTACCCCATCAGCTTCAACGCCGCTCCCATCCCCAGCTCCCCCGCCAGCCTATTTCACCGGCGATCTTAATCTAGATTTCGATCGGCCGCAGATCGAGCATCCTCACGATGATTTTCACGAGGATAGTTTAGAGATCGTGGTTGATTAACTGCGATCGGTAAGCTGTCTTAATTTACTCAATCCTTGACCTCAATGATCGATCGTGAAGATCTATGAATTTTTATCAAATTATTGTGAGCATTTTTAGCTGACTAATTCAGATAGAATCAAAAGATGCAATCCATATATACGAAGGATTTTTAATTATGGCAGCTTCCTTTCTCCCTTCTATTCTCGTCCCTACCGTTGGTTTAGTATTTCCGGCTGTAGCGATGGCATTTTTATTCCTATACATTGAGCGTGAAGCGACATAGAGCAACGCTCGATCATCAAATCCAAGCAAAAAGCCGGACTAGTCCGGCTTTTTGCTTGAGATGAAGTTCCGAAGATAAATGCCTCTCGATCGAGAGACATTTATCTTCAACAAGGGTTACATCGACGAGCCGAGTCCGGCATAAGAGCCGTAGAAAAATAAGCTCACCACAACAATCACACCCATACCAGCAACAGTTGCCACTAGCCACAAAGGAATTTTTCCTGGTTCAGACATAGTTTTTTACTCCGTAAATATCCCAACAGCAATGTAAATCGAAGCCAGTTAATTAAAGAAATAACTGGTAAAGAGAATTCCAAGGGTGAACACCAACAGTAACCCTAAGAATAGTGAAGCCCGATTTAGTTCTACTGGTTGGTTATTTGGATTTGGGGTGCGTTCCATAGTTTTATTTTAAATCCTATCTTTGAATGAATTGCATTGCTGCGATCGCGCCAATGAAAAATACAGTTGGTACGCCCAAAGTGTGGACAGCCAACCATCTGACTGTGAAAATGGGATATGAAATAGGCTGATTTCCGCCGCCGCTAGTCATTGTTTTCGCTCCTAAATTAAGGTTGATTTAAAGTTTAGTCATTTATTGCTGGCTGCTTGTTATATTTCACTCATTTGAGCCTGAATGAAAAGTAACATTAAGCCAGAATTAGCAATAATTTACCAACGATATAACTATTTCTTTTGCACAAATTTATCAAGTTGATCTTTAGATTCAAATCGATCGGAAATGATCGGCAGTTCTTGCCGAGTTTGGGTAAAGTACTCATCAGGACGAGGGGTACCGAACGCATCGTAAGCTAAGCCAGTGCTAACAAACAACCAACCTGCAACGAATAGTGCTGGAATGGTGATGCTGTGGATGATCCAGTAACGAATACTGGTAACAATATCGGAAAATGGACGTTCTCCAGTTGAACCGCCTGCCATGTCGATCGCTCCCGCGTTAAATAGTTTCTAGAGATCAGTTTATATCATAATTTGAAGAAATGTGTTGGTTAAATGAGTGGATCGTGAGTAGTGGATCGTGAATAGTTTTTACCCACCAGCCACCAACCACCAGCCACTATCAACTTCTAAACACTAGCTCCGTCACCCTGATACTTGAGCAATATGCCCCGTTGACCGATAATAAAACCGCGATCGGGGGTGAAGAACAAAATCTTGTACAAATTGGATGGAACCTCTTCTACAGCCTCATCCTTCAGCCAAGTTTTACCGCGATCGTTACTTACTAGTAAACCACCACTACCACCGGCAGCCCAGACTTCCTCCGGTGTCCGATAAGCTAGATCTAGCAAGCCGAGATTAGTTTTTTGACCGGGAAATACTTCATCTTCCCAAGCTTCTGGGGTTTCGGGATTGCTAAATTGTAACTGTCCGCCCCGCGCTAGCATCCATAACCGACCATCATTGGTAAATCCCATACTGGAAACACGGCGAGAACTATTCCGATTGTGGGGTTCCCACGTTTCTTGCCCTGGTGCCCAGGTCGAATAAAAGTTACCCTTAGCTGATACCGCCACGTACTTGCCTTCAGGCGAACGGGAAATTGTCCGAAATACCCCCACGGCTTGAGTAACTAATGACTTCCAGTTTTTACCGAGATCTTGGGTTTGGTAAATCGCCCCGATGTTAGTAGTCATCTCAGCGGAATTCTTACCCAAGGCGAGGATAGTCGCTGGGACACCAGGTAATTTGGAACTAAGGGCAATCCGTTCCCAAGATTTACCTGCATCATTTGTGTGGAGCAAAATAGCTGGTTCACCCACCATCCAGCCTTCATCACCCGCAAAACTAATCGAAGTGAATCGATATTTATCACTGTCGAGTTCTAGTTTCCGGTTCTCCCAAGTTTTACCCCCATCGATAGTTTCGAGGATTGTGGCATCGCTACCCACAACCCAGCCATGCTGAGGATTGCCAGTAAAAGCTAGATCCTGGAGATTGGACTCGGTTGGTAACTGAAGTGTTTGCCAGGGGTTGGTGGCAAGTACGGGAATATGACTACAGCTAACGCACAAGATCCCAATTGCTAACAGGGTGACAGTTTGTTTGAGAATTTTTTTAAGCAGATTCATTTGTCGCGGGGAGATAATTACTTTAATTTAATGTGTACAGACTAAGAAACAAGATGAAGCCGATCCCCAGTCCGCCGAAGATTAAGAGGTTTTTTTGTTCGGGAGACATATTATTTACCCCGATGCCATAGCGCAGGTTTTCCTTAAACCCTGAAGCTGTCGAAGTCGTACCAATGTTACTAAATGCCCCTTGCTTGGCACCGCAGACCGGACATTTCCAGGTTGCTGGTAAGGCTGTAAAAGGTGTCCCTGCAATAATTTTGTTTTTAGGATCGCCTTTATTTGGGTCGTAAGTATAGCCGCAGGCGCGACATTCAAATCGGTCGTCATCAGCGGCGATTATGCCTGTAGTAGGTTTGGTGTCCGGAGTAACTGTCAGATCTTCTGGGCTACTAGGACGATCTTGTTCTTGACCGCTCATAATATAATCTCAGTATTAGAAAATTATTAATATACTGTTACAAATTTTGGCATACTATGTCGAAGTTTGGTATCAGATAATGCGTATTTGCAATTAGATTCTGGGTATGTGGCAACTTCACTCTATTTCTCTACACTGCTAAATTTGTATGTCGATCAAAAAAATCCTTTCCATCGGGTTACTCGTTTTTGTGCCGATTTCGATCGCTGCTAAATATCTTCACTGGGGGGATCTGGCAGTATTTATCACTTCAGCCCTAGCCATTGTGCCTCTAGCCATCTGGTTGAGCACTGCCACGGAGGAAGTAGCCGTAGTCACTGGCCCTGCGGTTGGGGGGCTGTTAAATGCGGTGTTTGGGAATGCGACGGAGTTGATTATTGGGCTAGTCGCACTCAAAGCTGGCTTGGTTGATATTGTCAAAGCGAGTATTACTGGAACGATTATTAGTAATCTTTTATTGGCAATGGGACTATCGATGTTTCTGGGTGGATTGCGATATAAAGAACAGGAGTTTAAACCGATTGTGGCGCGGGTCAGCGGTTCATCGATGAGTTTAGCCGTAATTGCAATTCTCTTGCCCACTATGGCGTTTTATTCTGCTAATCAAGCTGAAGCATTTGCTGTGGAGCAACTCTCGATCGCGGTAGCTATTATTTTAATTGTGGTTTATGCGTTAACTTTGGTGTTCTCGCTCAAAACTCACAGCTATTTGTATGATGTGGGTTTAGTTGATTTAGATGTTGAAGCAACTGGCCACAAGCCGGATTTACGGTTGTGGTTGTCTATTCTAGTTGGCTCTACTTTAGCTGTTGCCTACGAGTCGGAAATGTTTGTGGGGGTTGTAGAAGAAGCTACGCAAGGATTGGGCTTGACTCCCTTATTTACGGGGGTGATTCTGTTACCGCTAGTTGGTGGTGCGGCTGAATATGTAACGGCGGTGGGGGTGGCGATGAAAAATAATATGGATTTGTCCGTTTCTGTAGCTATGGGTTCGAGTTTGCTTGTCGCTCTGTTGATGGCACCAATGCTGGTATTAGTCGGGTATGCGATCGGTCAACCGATGGATCTTAATTTTAATCCGTTTGAGGTTGTCTCCGTGGCAATTGCGGTAATTGTGGCTAATTTAATTAGTTTAGATGGTCGCTCGGATTGGCTCGAAGGGGTGCTTTTACTCGCAACATATTTAATTCTAGCTTCGGCTTTCTATTTCCTGCCGATTCCTATCTAATAAACTCAGGTGGTGAGGGCATAATAAGCATGTCGATTTAGACTCTGGTGACGATCAAATTGCCGATTATCTGAAGGTTTCTACCCAGCTAAATCGTCACTGCACCAATTCATCAATTGCTAATGTCCAACGCCACCGCCTGGTATCAGCCGACAGTTACTGCCGAGCCGATGATCGAATTAGTTATTTTTGATATTTGCGATGTTAGCTTTGGCATCCCGATCGCTAAAATCGATCGAGTTGTCAGTAATACTAGCATTACAGATTCGCATCCTCTGCCTGCCGGTAGCCAAATTCTGGATCTCCACCAGCAACTATTTGGGATTAAATGTCTGGCTCCCGCAGCCTACCTCATTGTACGGCGAGATCGACAGGAAATGTGTAGTATTCCTGCCGATAATCTGCCCACGCTGACAAACGTGCCGATCGATCGAATTGGCACGCTCCCAACTGAATTACGCGAGACAAGTCCCATCGGCATTGCCAGCCACGTTGCGAGGATTTCTACGAGCACTGAAGACTTGACTGTATTTATCCTCGAAATTTAGGCTATTCCCCAGTTATGGACAGTCCCTCTACCCAAATTCGCGGGCAAACACCGCCATCGGTAATTTCCTCTTTGGGTTCGACATAGACAATCGAGTTTAATACTTCTCGAAAATCTCCGGCAACAGTTGCCGACTCTACACTGGTCTTCACACCTGCATTAATTACCCAACCATCAAAAGGTAAGGAGAACGATCCTTGCATTGGTTGTGCGCCGGAATGGAGGGCTTGTAGGCTATCAATCAGGATAACATTCTGGGCAGTATCGAGATCGTATTGATCGTCGGTGATTTCGCCGCCAGATACATGGTAGAAATGGGGCGAAACCGTAATCTTCGATCCCATATTGGCGTGCCCTGTCGGTTGAGTGTTCATCCGCTTCGCAGTACCCGCACTGTGGATGAAGGAGGCTAATCTGCCTTTGTCGAGTAGCTTGACTCGACGAGTAGGTGTACCTTCAGCATCAAAAGTTTCCACCCCAATATTGTTGGGATGGAGGGCATCATCAGCGACAGATAACAGTGGGGAAGCAATTTGTGTGCCTAGTGACTCAGGTGTCGACAAACTTTGATTATCGAGGATGCTTTGGGCATTGAAGAGGTTAGAAAAAACACTCAAGAGACTCAAAAATGCTTCGGGAGAGAACACGATCGTATATTTGCCAGAGGCAACTTTTCGGTAGTCGAGGTGGCTGATAGTTTTCTCGGCGGCTTCATCGATACATTTTTGGATATCTAATTTCGCAAAACTATGACTGATTTCCGAGGCTCCACCCGATCGAGGTTTTTTGCCCTCTTGCTCGGTTTTGGTGTACAGACCGATCGAAGTATAGGAGCGCAGATCGCTCCGGACCGCCCCACCACTGTTAAGATAAAATTGCTCGATCGATTGTTGAGATAGTCCATTATAAGGTATGCTCTCGATCGCTTCATGTGCATCTAATAGTTTCCGCTCCGCAGCTACTAAACTCTCAATTAATTGGGGAACTGTGGCAGGTTCACCCGCTTCAATTTTAACTTCAGCGATTGGAGCAGTCGCTTCTGGACTAAAATCGGGGGCATGTTCTTTAATTCCAAAAAAGCTAGCTTCATAAGCAGTTTTTAGGGCGAGTTCTAACCCATTATCATCCACATCAGTGGTACTAGTAATCCCGACAGTATTCTCCGCATTCCATACCCGTACGGTAATACTCGATCGGTTGGAAGCTTTGACTTGTTTCGGTTCGCCTTTATCTACCTGAACGCTGACGCTATCCACAGTTGAGCCAGATAGATCGAATTTAGAGATGCCTAATTTTGTGGCAATTTGATGAGCGGAGGTTGAGACTTGTTGAATATTTAATGACATGCTTTATAGGAAATAAGAAAATAATTTTTGTAGGTTGGGTAAAGCAGAGCGAAACCCAACAATCTCAGCATTATGGTCACAGATGTTGGGTTTCACATTCGTTCTACCCAACCTACAGTTCTATCGTCCACCAACGGTAATTGAATCAACCTTAATATGTGGCTGTCCGACGGTTACATAAATACTGCCACTGACCGAGCCACAAAAACCCGCAGCTAATCCCAAATCTTCCGAACACATCGAAATCTTATTCATGATTTCCTTAGCTTCACCAATTAGTGTCGCACCCTTAAGTGGTTTAGTGACTTTGCCATTTTCAATTAGATAAGCTTCATCCACCGAGAAATTAAATTCCCCAGTCGCCCCCACACTACCACCGCCCATTTTTTTACAATAAATGCCTTTCTCGATCGAGTTAAATAACTCTTCTAACTTATACTCCCCAGGCGCAATATAAGTATTCCGCATCCGACTAGCCGCCGCATAAGCATAGCTGCTCCGTCGTCCACTCCCCGTCCGAGGATGACCAGTGCGGATCGATCCGGCGCGATCGGCGATAAAATTCTTGAGGATACCGTTTTCGATCAGTAATGTCCGTTGGGCTGGCATTCCTTCATCATCCATATCGATCGTGCCAAAAGCATTACCCGATAACCCTTCATCCCAAGCTGTCAAACTTTCATGGGCGATCTTTTCACCCTTTTTGTCGACGAATGGAGTTGTATTCCGTTCGATTTGAGTAGTTTCGAGCAAATGTCCACAAGCTTCATGGAAGATGACTCCACCAAACTGATTTGCCATGATAATTGGGTAAGTTCCCGATTCCACATAGTCAGCGTAGAGCATTTTACCCGCCGAAGCAGAGACATCTTCAGCAGTGCTGGCATAGTCCCAGGTTTTCAAAAATTCTGGATTGCTAGTGTCGCCCACCCGTTGACCGATCGAAGAACGATTGTCACCATCAGCGCATAACAAATTGTAGCCCACCGATTGAGTCAGCCGAATATCTCGCGCAAAAGTACCATCACTGGAAGCAACTAACACTTCTTGCCAATCACGGAAATAAGCCGCCCGTCGAGACTTAATGTGAGTAGCTGTCTGCTGAAGTTTACCATTCGCGGCTAACAGCACTTCGCCCATTTCCTTCATCGAGCTACAAGCACCTAACCAGCTATCCTTACCCTTCTTGGTGGCATAATCCCGCAGCAGTTCGAGATTGATTGCGGGAACATAAGCATTTGGCGCAGGAAGATGTAATCCCATAATCCCTAATGCTTTCTCTAATGCGGATCTCAATCCCATAAAAGAGAGATCGTTAGTGCTGACATAACAATCAGCTTTGCCTTTAAATACCCGCACGCCTGCACCTGTCGATAGTCGGGGCGAGATACTGGTAATCTGGTCGTCTTCTGCCAAACAACTAATATAATTCGATCGCTCTAAGAAAAACTCGACAAAATCAGCCCCTGCGGCTCTACCTAAGCCGAGTAATGTGGCGAGGGGTGCTTCCCAGGTTTCATCAAAGCGATGGATAGTCGAAGCGTAATTCAGATTGGGTAATTGCTTGGAGCGTAGAAATGTTTTGGGATCGATCGAAAGAGTCATGAATGCTTCTCCTGGGATGCTTAACTTATTGTAACAAAGAGTCAAGGGGGCGGGAAGTGAGGATCGCTCTGTACCACTCATTTCGATCCCTCGATCCTGAGACGCTGTAAATATCTATGACAATTTCTATCGAATAATTGAGAAACTTACCATTGTGCAACCAAAGATCTATTCTGGATTTATATACTATTTAGCTTTGGTTGGTACAAAACCTATGGACAAGCAGAAATATCGCATGAACTGCACCCTCACTTTTAGTGATATTTATGGGCAGATCGTCATCTGGTTAATGGTAATTTTTATCAGCCTTGCTTCTGCCTTATCCTTGTGGAGTACTACCCGCCAAATTTATGCCCTAGCAACAGTGGGCTTAATCCTAGTTTTGTCTCTACCATTCTTGTTATTTGCCTTCGTAACTACACTGCTCAATCATATTGAGTTTGTCCCGCTAGATGTAAATGAAACAACTAGCAGCAGTACAAACAAGCACAGAAGCCATAAAGCTGAGCCGGCAACGGTTTAGGGGATAGGGAATAGAGTGCGGAGGACAGAGGATAGTTGAGCAATTTTAGTCAACTATCCTCTGTTGCGTTTTGTTATAATCAGGTCAGATGCTGAAAAAAGTGCCCTGTTACTACAGATATGAACAGAAGAAGACCAAATCGTTACGATGATGATTATGACTATGAACCAAGAAACTTGCCCCCTGAACCTTTAGGCAAGAAATCTGTAGGCAAATCAATCTTCAACTGGGCACAGATTGCCCTAGCGTCAGCGATTCTAATTGTGGGGATTGGCATTGGAGTGGCGTTTAGTTCGACAGCGACTCTCGATCCTCAGAGTGTAGCCTCTCGTGACTTTATCGATCGAGCAGCACCTAACCCAGAATTATGCGTCCAATATGGTGCAAGCGCAATGGTAATGGATGCCAGGTTATTTGTCACTCTCAGTCCATTTAAAGTTTATGTCTCCCAGCCCAAAATGACTCCTGGCTGTGTGATGCGAACTAATAACTGGTCGATTCTCGAACAACGGAAAGTAATCAATAGCGATCAAGTTCGGGAATGCAAACAGAAAATGAATACCTTCGGATTTACGGGTAATTTAGAATCTTCACCCCAAGTCACTTGTATTTATCAGAATGATACGGCGCAAAATCTGTTCCTCAATCAACCAGGCGGAGCAGTTGCACCTCCAGCAGCAGGTACGGATCAATTCTAGGATTGAGATTTAGTGGGTGGGCGAGCAATGCCCACCCCTTTTAACGTCAATTAGCTTGAAAAGAGATCCCGCTATCTTCTATCAACGATCGCTTTAATTTCACTCACTTCAGGGATAATCGAACGTGGTTGAGTGCTATTTACCAAATTCTTTCCATACTTAATACAAAACCTGGCATAACCTCATTACAATCGATCGATCCTGGTGATTCTAGTACCTCTGGCTCTTTTCCAGGGCGATAAATTTCTACCTGCTTGTTTTGCGGATTTACGAGCAATCCTAATCGCACACCCAACCGTTGATACTCTCTCATCTTTTCCTGCAATGACTTCAAGCCATCAGTAGCAGAGCGTAACTCAATCACAAAATCGGGCACAACCGGAATAAACCCAACGATATTCACACCCTCTAACCGAGATTTCTCAATCCAGGAAGCATCAGGAGCTGGTTTACCACCACCGAATGCCGTAAAGTCATAACCACCTGATGAGTCGAATGATTCACCCAGATTAGTTTGTCGATTCCAGTACCAAGTTTGTCCCGATAAGTCATTATTCCTTTTACTACTCTCACCACCTGCTGGAGCCATCACAATCAATTCTCGATTCGGGGTTAATTCTAGGCGTAAGTCGGGATTGTTGATACACAAACGATCGAATTGCTCTGATGAAACGGATAAAGTTGTATTGCTGACATTGAGTAGCAATGGCTGAGAATCAATAGTAGAAACAGTATTGTTACCGTAGCGTTGACTTTGTGAAATTGTCATAAAATCTCCAAACGTTTACAGGAGCTAGATTATGCCACTTTTATGATATCAGTGTGTAGAGTTGGCTTTGATTCGGTTTCGCCATCCCGACAAAGCCCGACAATCATTACTCAGATTCAAACTGATTGCGTCACCTTGACTAATGCTTTTTCATAAACAGCTTGTGTTTGGACGGCAATTTTTGCCCAATTAAACCGTTTGCCTAGTTCATCATAGGCATTATCTGTTAGCCATTTGGCATAGCCAGAATTTTTCAATAC
The DNA here is from genome assembly GCA_031425415.1 of Chamaesiphon sp. VAR_61_metabat_425. Lineage (GTDB taxonomy): Bacteria > Cyanobacteriota > Cyanobacteriia > Cyanobacteriales > Chamaesiphonaceae > Chamaesiphon. The sequence goes on from JANPJH010000003.1 coordinate 45,458, forward strand.
TTCCAAAATTCCCCACGCCAAGGAATTACAGTCCCACTTCCAGGTGACTATCCCCGTCTTGGTGTGTCTGACGACTTCTGCTAATCCGCCCGCATCAGAAACCACGACGGGTACCCGTGCGGCAAAACTTTCTAAAGCGACGATACCGAATGGTTCGTAAAGACTGGGAAACACCGCGCAATCAGCAACGGTTTGAAATTCATCTAAGTCTCGATCGGACATAAAGCCAGTGAAAAAACATTTTTCCCAAATCCCCAAATCCCAAGCTTGTTGCTTTAATTGATCGGTATTTCCACCACCAATAAACACAAATTTGACGTTACCACCTAGTTCCCATAAGACTTTAGGTGCAGCATTAAGCAAGACAAAAATCCCTTTTTCATAGGTCATCCGCCCAACATAGTAGACAATACGTTCGTGGTCAGCCGCAAATCGACGACGGAATTCCCAAAAATCGAAATCCTTGGGGCGTTGTTTTTTCTCAGGGCGAATTCCGTTATAAATAATGGCAATTTTGTCCCAGGGACAGTAAAGAATTTGCCCGACTTCTTGGCGCATGTACTCGCTACAAACGATTGTTTGGGTGGCAGACTCAACTAATCGTTTTTCTTGACCATGGACATATTCGCTACTAGGGTTGTGAATACCATTATGTCTGCCAAACTCGGTCGCATGAATTGTTGCCACGATCGGCAGCCGAAAATTTTCGCTCAAAGAGATCGCCGTATCTGCTACCATCCAATCATGGGCATGAATTAGATCGAAATCGCTACTACTGCTGAGTAATCTTGCACCATATCTACTCATACTATAATTCATGTTGCCAATCCAGTTAAAGATATCTTGGCTGAATCCAGCGACGGGAACGCGATGAACATAGATACCTTCGATAATTTCTTTCGCAGGTGCTTGTCCAGACTCCACCGTGATTAGGTGAATCTCATGACCTAATTTAACTAGTTCTGGATACAATTCAGCACCATGACGAGCAATACCCCCGACAAGGCGCGGTGGAAATTCCCAAATAAGTACTAAAATTTTCATCGCTAATGGTTGCCCTACTCTCCCCTCCCTAATTGACAATTTGCCATTTCCCGCACCGCACCAAAGTGTCATGTGTAATCAGAAATGAACCGGATCGATAGTAAAGTTGGTCTTTAGTGGTATTCGACAATCGCAGGTAGACTGCTTTTATTATATCTTTCAACCGATCGATCCGATCCTTAAAATTAGGATGAAGCTCGATCGAGCAGTTTTGGTGAGCGATCTTGTGTTCCTCGCTGACAGTAATACAGATTTAATTTTTTCTTAGCTCGATTGCAGTGCATGAATCGATTGAGCGATCGAGTTTTTTTGTTCATCATCATAACCCCAGCGGGTCAAAAAGTCATGATAAGCTCCAGTTCCAGTATTAATCGTGGTCAACAATTCCCGACACATCTCCTGAATTTGAGGCAGGTTTAATTGGTGGATAATTTTACTTGTCCGTGCGGTTACGGTAGCCGAAGATGCAGCCATTTCGCTGTCATTCCGACGGTGGTGATAAAGTTGTTGCGCGGTGGACATCGCGATATTTTTGACCAATAGGTCTGCGGCTACTTCTGGATGTGCTTGCAACGCAGCGATAATTTCTGGCTGAGGATCGTCACAAATTGGATCTTCGGCAGTCAGATAAGTCACAAAAAAGCCCCGCGCACCATTGGCAGTCTGCACTAACTCCGAGACAAAGGTGAGAATTTGAGCAGATGTTAACTCCTTCTTTTTGAGTTTGGTCAAAAATGTTTGGGTGAGACTAATCGCCTCGTCAAATTTGATATTGGCTGGAACTGATAGTATAGATGAGGACATGAGTAATTTAAAATTTAAATTAGTGACTAAAATTGGTGGTCGAGTTTTAGCTGTAACGGTTTCTCTGGGAGCGTTATTGTGTGTTGTGGGTATTGCTATCTTCCTAGCTTCTGGCACTACACCGATGGGTGAAGCTAGCAATCGGATTTTTAATAAATTATCGATCGAATATATCGGTGAGTATCAAGTTCCCAATAACTTCCAACTCAAAGATACTCCGGTAGGTGGTTTGTCCGGACTCACATACGATCGCGATCTCGACAGATTTTATGCCGTCTCTGATGATCGCAGCGATCGAGCACCAGCTAGATTTTACACGCTCAAACTAGATTTAGACACAACCAATCCCCAACAAATCAAATTTAATCGAGTAGACATTACTGATGTCACTCTCCTCAAAAATGTCAAGGGGGAAACTTACCCACAGGGCACAATCGACCCTGAAGCCATCGCCCTGACCCCACAGGCTTCCTTATTTGTTTCTAGCGAGGGATTCCGCGATCAAGGTGTGCCACCCTTTATTGACGAATTTGACCTTAAAACTGGAAAAGTCAAACAATCTTTGCCTATTCCCAATCGCTATCTCCCCGATGCCGATGGCAAACGCGGAATCCAAGATAATCTTGCCTTTGAAGGGATGACCCTCAGCCCCACGGGCACCCTCACTGCTGGTGGCGAACCACTGCGGATCTTCGCAGCTACTGAATCAGCACTGATTCAAGATAAGGAAGTTACGAAAGTGGGTAAAAATGGACAAATTCCTGGATCTAAAAATCGTTGGTTGCATTATCTGCTCACCAACAGACCAGCAGCAATTATTAGCGAACATCTCTATCAACTAGATCCTCCCCCATTAGGCTCAATCGAGCATGGTCTATCCGAGATTCAAGCGATCGACACTAGCGGTCATTTTCTCACCCTCGAACGCTCTTTTGGTTTACTTGGCTTCCGGATCAAACTCTTTCAAGCTACAACAGCCGGGGCAACCGACACTAGTAAGATTGATAGTTTTAAAGGGAACACAACTATTCAACCCATCCAAAAACAATTAGCCTTTGACCTCAAACAATTGGGCATATACATCGATAATCAAGAAGGTATGTCATTAGGAGCGCGTCTTCCCGATGGGAGTCAAACTCTATTGCTCGTTAGTGACAACAACTTTATAAAGCGTCAGATTACCCAGTTTCTGCTATTTAAAATTAAGCAAGGCTAAATTAAATCGTAGGGAGTGGAGAGTAGGTATTCGGGAAAATGTTTGCATTTTTGAGCCACTCTCTACTCTCTACCCTCTACTATCGACCCATACAAGCAACTAAATAACTAGCAACTCAGGCTATTAATTATCGTCCTGAATTAAGTGGATGTGTTTGTATCCCAGCTTAATTGTGAAAGTATCTCCTTCCTTTAGTCCCATCCCCTTGGTGTAAGCAGAGCCAATTAATAACTGACCATTCTTGTGAACTGTAGCTTTATAGGTTGCGACCTTGCCCCGACTATCGCGGCTAGTTTCGTCTAATTTAACTCCTTTAGCCGTGAGAACCGCATCATAAAAGCCCGACAAATCAGTACGAACTCCACCCGATGTAGTAGCCTTAACATAGCCACATTGTTTAGCTGTTTCTCGTTTAGCCAGGTGAGAAAGTTCTTTGACTTTTTGGAGGAGTGCTTTACCAGTGAGAGGGGCATTCACTTCATTAGTTTCGCTTGATGAATCGATTGTTGCAGCTACTTCTGCGGATTTGTCTGCTTTAGTTGCCGATGGAGAGCTACCGGATTTCGACTTTTCACTCTGTTTGGGATCGGATTTTACAGTGGTTTTGGCCATAGTGAAAATAAAGTGCAAATAATTTGATGATAATTTTATTATGCACTCAATTATGACCTAAATTACTGTTTTGACCAGAATATTTTTGCAAATGATCTTCATCAGGGCACACAAAAATGAAGAGATCCTCATTTGTTAATTAAAAAATAGTCGAGAAGTTTTAGCGATCGAGTAACATTTAACACTGCGGTTCCCAATGTAGTTTCATTTAACTGCTAAACTCGATTTTCCTGCATCCAGGTCTTGCAGATAAGCTGAGCCGGAATAACACAGCAGATTTCTGCCGCAAAATCGGCTAATATCTGGCATTTTATGGAAAGATCGGAATAGACATGGGGAATGCTAAGATTGAGCTGAGGTATCATTTCTAGCTAGTTAGCGGTGTCGCAATTCGGATCGTTGCCAAACACTGTGAATCCAGTAGTAGCAATACCGCGCTAGTCCTAACAAAATGTAGACCCTGACCCAATTAATTAGGTATTGGCTATGGAAGAATGGCAAAACGAAATCTTCGCAGTGTTTCAAGATTTAACCACGCTGTTTGATGAATTTGGTCGCGAACTCACAGAATTAGTCGAAGAAGTTACCACCGAAGCTCAGGAAATCCTCAATCTCCAATGGGACGAACTGAAAGAAGTGCTGACCGAACTCTGGCAAGAATTTGAATTTGAATTTGAAGAACCCACCCCATTTAACTGGGATATCTCTGTAACTAGCAAACCGCTGCCAAATCCGGTCACACATCCCGCCTGTGTGGGTTGTATCAACTATGATGGTTCTGCTTATGGCGGCAATTTATTGGTGTGTGGGATGCATCCTTATGGTTGTGATGATGTTACTTGTGTTGATTGGGAAGGAGAGACCGATCTTAATTAACCGCAAGGCTCCGGTGGTGTTTGTTAAGTTGGTGAGTCGTGGACTCTTTTATCCCCAAAGTAGAGCTAATCTCGCTAAAATTAAGTACTTGCAATTATTTAGCGATCGAGCATGAGTCAGGCGAATCCAGAATCAGTCACAACCATCCCCACAGAGCTGAAATATGGGGAGCGAGAAATCATCAACGGGGAATTGATTACTTTTCCCAATCCCCGCATCGGAAGACGATATAACGTTGATATTAGCTTGCCAGAGTTTACCTGTAAGTGTCCGTTTTCTGGCTATCCCGATTTCGCCACGATTCAGATTATCTATGTGCCAGACCAAAAGGTTGTAGAACTCAAGGCTTTAAAACTATACATTAATAGTTATCGCGATCGATATATTTCTCACGAAGAAGCCGCAAACCAGATCTTAGATGATTTTGTCGCTGTGGCTGACCCCCATCAAATTACTGTCAAAGCTGATTTTTCACCACGGGGGAATGTTCACATGGTCGTAGAAGTCAAGCACGAGAAGTAACTTTTATCTGTCGTCACAGTTATAGATGATAGCAGGCTGCTAAGCTAGCCACTATCATCTCTCCAAATTTCTGTCACCCGATCGCAAAAATTAGTCTCAGCCAATGGATCGAGATTTTTGTTTGTTTTAACGGGCTCTTGCTGTTAGGGTTAAATTTATGTAAAAGTAGCGGTCGATTCGGCTGGCAAGGTGTGATTATGTAGATCGCCAATCGATCTTCACAGGGTAATAATTCCCAACTTACCGCCATGTCATTGCTCAATCCACTACCGATTCTGGCTGACGTAGCCCCAAATCCTGGCTATACAAAAAACTTCAATTACTGCTTCAAAATTACCAATTTAAATAAGTATCCCCAGCATTTACTATTTGCCCAAATTAGATCGGGAATAAAAGATACTATTACCGAACCTTATTTTTTAGTTAAATCTGGTCAATGTATCCCCATTAGAGGGTATCGCGCTGTCGCAAGCATTGCCGCAATTCCTAAAAATAAAGTTCAACAGAAAGATTTACAAAATAAGCGTCCTGGTACAGTTCTCAAAAATACCAAGCTCCAGAAATCTTTCATTAAAGGTAACTCAGACATCCTTCTACCACCGGGGGCGGTACCGATAATTAATGAAGGTAAGACAATCGAGGGTCGATTCAAAATTGAGTCGATCGATCGGCATGGTCTAAAATTAGCTCCACTTAGCGATTCGATTTCAGCATTAAATATTATCCTATTCCCACTCATTGGGATCGCAATTATTGGCGGTATGATGTGGAATCATCAGCGAAATCTAGCTAGTGTAAAATGATTTCCGTCAATTCCCCATTTGTAGCCAAGCCGCCAAAGCTACCGCTAAGGCATCTGCGGCATCGTCAGGACGAGGAATTTTTTCTAAACCCAGCTCGCGAGCTACCGCCTCTTGCACCTCTGGCTTTTTAGCATTGCCATGACCGGCAACCGCTTGTTTAATTTGAGCAGGGGTAAACTCCACATAGGGCAATTTATGCTGGGCAACCACCAGTAACACGACCCCTCTAGCTTGAGCTACGGGGATTGTATTGCCCATTTTATAGAAAAATAATTGCTCGATCGCAACTAAATCAGGTCGAATGTGGTCTAACAAGGTGTGCATGTCATCATAAATTGTCTGCAGCCTAGAACCCATCTCTGTTCTCGCTGGAGTTTGGACGATGCCAAAATCGACTAACTTCACTGAGGGTGGACGGGTGAGATTGGAAACATCGATTGCCCCAAAGCCTAGACTTGCAAGTCCTGGATCTAAGCCCAGAATTCTAGTCAAAGAGACCCTGCCTTTTGAAGGCAGGGCTGTCTCTGATTTCGTTAATGTAGTTAATTTAACCAAAAGTTAATCTCGAACCTGTAACCTAGAGTGAGTGTTATGGCTGAACTTGGACGATTTAGATCTAAAGATCGCAATAATAGTCAGATTAAATGGGTATAAAAGATACATGGGATGCTCTAAAAATACTTAAAAATCATATTTCTACTATTTACATATCCATTGACTACACCTTCAATGATACATTTGGACACGCTTGTGCTGATGCGGACTCTAGCCGATCTTTTAGCGAAACGGTAACGGTCGCTACTCAAACATTCTCGCATTCTGTCCGAACAAGTCAACTGGGAAATTCCTGGGTTAAGTCTGCGAGATCTACTGTTTACGATCTGTCAGGGTGCTTGTAAGATAGACTCATTCCGATCCGCCCATGAATTGAAATTGTTAAAATCCTTTTTAATCAAGAAAAATAATGTCGATCGGTCTATTTAGACAAGCATTCAGGAATATCCGACACAGTGGCGGTGCATCATCGTCTCCAGGGGGAAAATATCCCCGGCTCCGGCGGCTATTCCAGTGGTTATCACCGGGGATCTTCGTCAAGCGATGGTTGCTGACAATCAGCATCGGCGTAATGATGGCGATTCTGGGTCTAGCAATTTGGCTCAAACTTACGCCGATTTTTTGGATCATTCAGTTGACAGACAAGCTCGTTGAGTATTTAGCGGCTGTTGTACCCCACTATCTCTCCGGGCCAATATTGCTAGGTGGTGGCCTATTTTTAATCTTCTGGGGGCATGGCCGCTCTTTGGGTGAAATTAGTAAAGTTTTACGTCCCGATGCGGATCAAACATTACTCGATGCCTTGTGGCAAAATCGCCGACTTAATCGAGGGCCTAAAATTGTTGCCATCGGTGGCGGTACGGGCTTATCGACGCTGCTACGAGGCTTAAAGCTCTACAGTGCTAATTTGACGGCAATTGTTACTGTTGCCGACGATGGCGGCTCTTCGGGGCGACTGCGACGAGATTTTGGTGTATTGCCGCCGGGGGATATCCGCAACTGTATTGCGGCTCTAGCTGATGAAGAAAAACTTTTAACTGAGTTGTTTCAGTATCGGTTTGAAGCTGGCGATGGGTTGATGGGGCACAGTTTTGGGAATCTATTTTTGACAGCGATGTCAGAAATTACCGGAGACTTAGAACGAGCTGTAGTTGCAAGTTCCAAGGTTTTGGCAATTCGGGGACGGGTACTACCTGCCACTTTGACTGATGTTGCGCTGTGGGCGACACTAGCAGACGGACGACGGATTGAGGGCGAATCAAAAATTGGCGAAGCAGATGGACAAATTGTCGAAATTGGCTGTAGTCCAGTCAATCCACCGGCACTACCTGCCGCGATCGCCGCGATTCAAGAAGCGGATTATATTATTATTGGCCCTGGTAGTTTGTACACTAGCGTAATTTCTAATTTATTAGTGCCAGAAATTGCCGAAGCTATTGCTGCACGTCAGGTACCGCGTATTTACGTCTGCAATATTATGACTCAGCCAGGGGAAACTACCGGTTATACTGTTGCGGATCACATTGAAAGTATCGATCTTGCTTGCGGTCAACAGTTATTCGATGCGGTACTAGTCCAGAAAAGTCAACCTTCAGCTAGTTGTTTGCAGAACTATGCGCGTGAAAACTCCTATCCAGTGTTGCTCGATCGCGAAGATGTGAAACAATTAGGTCGGAGTATTTTTGCGGTTAATGTGATGGAGGAAGATGCCGATACCAGATATCTACGGCACAATTCTCGCCGTCTGGCTAAAGCCTTGATCCACTTTTACCGTCGGCGCATTCAGGAACATGCACCGTACCGAAGTTTGAATGTGGCACAATCATCCCCAGATGTTAAGTCAGCGTGAATTGATGAGGAGTTCATTTATAAGTTCTCATGCGAATTGTTAAGTTACCAGATGCTATGGCTACTCAGGCTTTAGGTATAGAGCTTGGTCATGCAGCGATCTCCGGTAGTGCGATCTTATTGATGGGTGAGTTGGGCAGTGGAAAAACTACCCTAGTTCAGGGTTTAGCCCAAGGGTTGGGAATTGCCGACCCGATTGTCAGTCCGACATTTACAATTATTAATGAGTATTTTAGTGGTCGGATACCACTGTATCATTTAGATTTGTATCGGCTAGAACCTGCCGAAGTTGACGAACTAAATTTAGATAGCTATTGGTTAGGGATCGAAACAGAACCGGGAATTATGGCGATCGAGTGGGCAGAGAGATTATCATATTTACCACCCGAATATCTGCGGGTCGAACTTACCTACGATTCGATTGAGGGCAGAATTGCCAAAATTTCAAGTGGGAATTAATTCGCCCGGACGTAGTTTAGCCCATTTCCCCTGTTCTGGTTGAAAACTCAAACAGCCAACTACGTCCCATTCCATATCGACACCATTATCATGGGTGCGGATGTTGACATTAATGTGCGGCTCTTTTGGTTCAAAGTCGGGTGACGCAGTGAGATGAGCTTGTTGATGTTGCTCTTCGACGGCATGATAGGTCATGCAACAATCGACATATTCGCAATTAATACAAATACACATAATAAATTATGAATTATGAACCAAGAGATATGTAATGTTTACTGGAAACAGCTTATTCTCTGACTTCAAAAAATTGAATAAATTATTGCCCTTACAACTACTATAATCTGCCACCTCGATCGAAACAACCCATAATTTATATTTCATAATTCTTAACTATGCAGTTTTTAGCGGATTTACCATTCGACTTAGACTCATTACCAAAACCTGTATATGTGGTGGGAGGGGCAGTACGGGATGGTTTGCTAGGGCGGATACGGGCAGAATTAGATTTAGATTTGGTGGTGCCAACTGGAGCAGTAGCTGTAGCCCGAAAATTGGCGACAGAATATCGGGCAGGTTTTGTGCTGTTAGATGCCGAGCGTCAGATTGCACGGGTAGTATTTCCAGGCATGACGGTGGACATTGCTCAGCAGGATGGAGCTAGTATTGGGAGTGATTTGGCTCGGCGAGACTATCGAATTAATGCGATCGCTTATAATCTTCAGACAGGATCGATCGTCGATCCGCTCAATGGCAGCCAGGATCTCCAGCACCGCATGATTAGGATGGTGAGTAGGGAAAACCTAATTGACGATCCTTTACGCCTGTTGAGAGCCTATCGGCAAGGCGCACAGCTTAATTTTACGATCGAGTCAGAAACTCAACAGGCAATTCGAGATTTAGCAACTTTAGCGACAACGGTTGCAGCGGAACGGGTACTCGCCGAGCTGCGTTATTTAGTGCAAACTACCAATAGCAGTCAATGGTTAGCCACGATGGTGGCGGATGGGGTGTTGACGGGTTGGCTAAATGCACCCATCCGCAAAGATTTGGCGGCTAGATTGACAGAAGTTGATCGAGCCATTGGATTAATTAAACAGCATTATCCCGCACTCGATCTCGAGATTCACCAGCCATTACGCGATACGATGGCTATTTCTCGTGGTGGAATGAGTAAATTAACCTGTCTATTATCGCCAGATCTCCAATTAGCTACCGCTCAAATGTTGCGGTTAACATTCAGTTCTGTAGAAATTCAGGTAGTAACAACGGCAATTAATCATTTGCCTCAATTACTACTCGGCAAAATGTCTTTAGCCGAGCAATATTTTTGGTTTCAGGCGGTAGGTAATAATTTTCCACTGCTAGTAATTTTAGCGATCGCCAATCAAGTTAAAATTGGCGACCTAACAAATTTAATCGATCGCTATCTCAATCCTCATGACCAAGTGGCACACCCTACCCCGCTCGTTAGTGGACATGACCTAATTCAAGCTTTACAGATTTCGCCATCGCCAAAAATTGGTAAATTACTGATCGAGATTCAACTAGCAAGAATTAGTGGAGAAATAACCACAGCAGCCGAGGCAATTCAATTTGCTCAAAAAATTAGTACCTAAAATTACTAATCTTATTCTAATAACTTAGCTTGTCGAAACACATCATAAATCGTCCCTCCGACGATCGATCCGTACATTACTTGAAAGATTGACGCTAAGCCAATCGATCCCACAAATGCCGCTAGTGGCGAAGCAATCCAATGTAATCCAAATAGCACTACCAAACCAATAATCATCACGGCGGTAATGATGCCAGCTAATGCACCAGCTAACGCATGATCTCGATCCCAATCGAGCCAGAGAGATCGCCAATATAATCGTTGTTTAAGTAAAGATTTTTGCCAATTACCAATCACCCGCCCACTAATTCCTCCACCAACAGCACCAACGATCGCTAAAATAATTAGAACTGTACCATCTTCATCTAAAACTAATGTCTTAATCCCCAGATAGATTAATCCCCAGGTTAAAATATGAATTGGTAATCCAATCATCGCCGTGTAGATCCAAGCGCGATCGAGTGACTTAATCACTCGCTTGAGCATATACCACTGTAAATATCCCTGCACTACACTACTCCCAAGATAAGCCAACAATCTCAAGCTGTAAACGATCACTAGATTGTCTACCGGAAAAAGTAGAAGTATTAGAGTGACAATTGCCTGAGTCGCAATTGCCATGGCGAGTGATCCAAAGGTTTGAATTAATAACCATTGAGATGAAAAATTAGGCTGGAATTGTTGAGACATATCTTTAATTTAGATTGATTCAAGAAAGATAAATTTATGAGATCTACAAGTAAAGCTACCTCGATCGATACCCTCAATATCGGTTAAAGTTTAGGCTTGTTCACTAACGGCAGAACATTAAAATATATTGGCACCAACTACCCGCTCGATATTCTCAATTGCTCTAAGAGCCTGTCGATTTTGAGCTGAAGCGCGATCTCTACTACAGGTAGTAATTATCAGTGGTCTATCAAAATTGAGTTCTATGCGTAACTGCTCTACCAGAAAATCAGATATTCCACTATTTGCTTCAACTTCAGTTGGGATTTTATGATGCTTGCTAAGTCGAGTATTTGCTAGTCTAATTGCCAAGATGTACAGCGATCGATCTGGAAAAACTTGCATAGGTTTGCAAACTAAATATGCTCGATCGACAATCGAATATTTGGCTAACTTATTCCGTAGCTCCATCACTAGATCTTGAGTCAGATCGTGAGCAATTAAGCAATCGGTATCTTTAAGATTTCGTTCTAGTTTAGATCTCCATTGTTTGGGTAAATGTTGTTGTCGCCAGCTTAAATAAATCTCGGCTGAAGCGAGATCATCTTGATAGGTATAGAAGCGATATAATTGCTCGCAACTAGGGATAACTAAATCTGGATCTAAACCGATCACTTTTTCTAGATACACACAACCGCTCTGATGTCCCTTACTGACAAGAATTCGACCGACTTGATAGTTTTTTTGGGGATGATTTGGCGATCGTGCCAACAGCTTATACCACATTGGTAAAGCTGGCAAATCACCACACAATTCCGTTGTTAGCTCAGCTTGACTAATTGCCTCACTAAGGGTTAACGGTTGGGTGGCAGCTTGAAGATTGAGAGTAGCTAAATATTCACGCTGATATTGTGCCCGTTGATATTGTTTCAACCATTTGGCTTGATGACTCTTTGCCCATTGAGTATCGAGTTCAGTGGCTAAATCTAACAATCGATCGCCAAAAAACTTTTCGGCAGCAGTAATCAGAATCGGTTGAGGTGTCCAGAATTTGGGGATAGGATAACCCATAGCCGCTAATCGATCGCTCAAACAGGGGTGAGTATCATCCGTATCTGTTGCTTCGCCTAGAGCCAATCCGAGCCAAATTCTGGCAGCTTGTGGATCGAGTGGTTGGCGCAATGCGGCTAACATCTGCGTCACGACATCTTGGGGTGGTGTCTCGGAATCTCGTGATTGTCGATCGAGCGTACTACTAAAACACTCTTGGAGATAATGCTGATAGATATAAGTTTGAATTAAATCGCTAGCAGTCACTTCTGGACTAGTCATCCGTCGAGCCAAAGCATCAGCCGCATACTCGCGATCGCGTACCAAGACAAATGAGTAAGCTTTAATTAACGGTTCATACCAGCGAAAGAACCATTGCAAGATAAAAAAATCGTTGTCATGAGTGAGTTGTTCCCACATGTGCCGGACTTGATAAATCCACCCCGCAAATCGACTATCATTACCAGATAAATGACCTAATTCGTGGGCGAGCGTAGACTTAAATTGTTCAGGAGAAAGTGATTGGAGTAATGGTAAACCAAGCAGTAGATAGTTCCGATACCAGCCGAACCATCCCAGGCGAGGTGCTTGATAGATCGCGGCATTGTAGTCATAATTAACGACTACATGATGGATCGGTGGGGCATTTAACCGATCGCGCAGTTCATCAATAGTTGTAAATAATTCAGGGAATTCATGACGATAAATTTCGCGATCTGTGATCGGGGTATATTTTACCCAAAAAGTCGCGATCGTCACCAAGCCAAATAATAGCCATAACTGCTGAGCATCGATCGCAACTTGACGATGTTGGCTCGACTCCACCACCCAGCGAATACCCCATAAACAGCCAAATAAACTTAAGCAAATTAGACCAATATAACCATACCCGATCGCCGCTAATGCAGCTACACGTAATTGATAATTGACAGTCTTATGTTGACGTGCAGAGCGTTCTAATTGACGCACTAATAGATCGAACTTCGTCTGCTGCTCTAACTCCATCACATAGCAATTCAGTGGATGTAGTTAACATTCCCTGAGCATGACTAGACGATCTAAGTAGATCCACTGATTTTTTGCCCAAGAGATGGGAGTTGGGCGATCGTCCATTGCAAAGTAAATGGCAACTTGGATTACTAAAAATATCCACTTTGTTTTGATGCAAGATGTGAGAGATTCGATCGACAAGTTCAGCAGTGCGTTAAACTCGATCGCATTGCACCCATTCGATCTCATGCAACCTGGTAGTGAAATAATTGTGATTGGTGGCGGGATTATCGGTCTTGCTACAGCGATAGAATTGCGTCTGTGTGGCGCGCAAGTGAAGGTTTTGTGTCATAACTTCCAATCGGCTGCTGGACACGCCGCAGCAGGCATGTTGGCACCACAAGCGGAACAGCTCCCGGCTGGCTCGATGTTAGATTTGTGTTTAGCCAGTCGCGCTCTGTACCCTGAATGGGTGCAAAAGATCGAACAGATTTCTGGATTGGAAACGGGTTATTGGAATTGCGGGATTCTCGCACCACGGTATACAGCCGCAGGTGGTGAAGACTGGTTAGAGGCTCAGACAATCTCTCACTATCAACCGAGTTTAAGTTCGGCAATAGCTGGTGGTTACTGGTATCCAGCCGATGGACAAGTTGATAACCGTGCCCTGATGCGCTCCTTATTAGTGGCGAGTCAATCCCTGGGGGTGAAGTTTCAAGACGGTGTGGAAATTACCGAGATTTGTCAGAGCCAGGAACGAGTGACGCATTTAGAAACCAATCTAGGCAAAATGTTTGCCCAGCATTATATCCTCGCGACTGGTGCTTGGTCGCAGCAATTATTACCCATCCCCGTCATTCCCCGCAAGGGGCAAATGCTATCAATAGTAGTCCCCGCCGCACAACTGGATAATTTACCGCTCCAACAGGTGTTATTTGGTGAAGAAATTTATATCGTGCCCCGTCAAGATGGTCGAATTATCCTGGGTGCGACAAGTGAAGATGTTGGCTTCGCGCCCCACAATACCGTCGCTGGGATCGATCGATTGCTAACTAATGCTGTCCGACTATTCCCACCCCTGCAAGATTTTACCATTCAAGAATTTTGGTGGGGCTTTCGACCGACAACCCCAGATGAGTTACCGATTTTAGGTCATAGTGCATATCAAAACCTCACGCTAGCCACCGGACATTATCGCAATGGTATTTTATTAACCCCCATCACGGCAAGGTTAATTGCCGATTTAGTCTGGTATCAACAAGCAGATCGACTATTACCCGCCTTTAGCTGGCAACGGTTTAACCCTGTTTGATTTTTAAAAACCATCTGCCCACCATTTGCCGATCGACTTCGCCGATTCTGCGTAACTGTCCCAGGGGTAAATCAATCAATGGGTTTCAGCGACCAAAAATGCTCAAAGTATTTTGGGGTAAATAGTACAAAAAGACACAACCTTCTAACTATTACCCCTATCTCCGATCCCGCTACCTTGTTGTTCTCGTCGTTCCTTGAGTTCCAATAAAATCTGCTGGTGCCGCTCGCGGGTAATTGGGTAAAAGTAGGCGAGAACTAGTCCACAGACTAAGGATATCGTCGGGATTGGCCCGATCGATAGTCGAATTGCCGTAATTACTGCCTCCGGTTGAATGGGGACTGGTACCGCCGCTGTCGGGTGAAGATAGCCAGTCCATTCTAAGCTTTGCAGCACTACGGCGACGGCGACTCCCAAACAAATTTTCTGGAGAAACACCATGAAACTATAGAAAATTCCCTCGCGGCGTTGTCCCGTCCGCAGTTCGTCTAATTCAATCACATCTGGTAACATCGACCAGGGAATTAGGTAGGCAGTAGACACCCCTAAACCAGCTAAAACAGCAAATACATACATTAGGGTGGTTTGTCCTGGTTGAAGCCAGAATAAACCCAGTTGTCCGATAATCCAGAAGCTAGTCCCAATCCCATAGACAAGTTTCTTCCCTACCTTTTGACTGATCCCATTCCAGATTGACAACATGCCCAAGGCTGTGCCCTGGACGGCTAAAATTACCAAGGGCGAATCTTGTTGTTTCAAGCCCATGTAGCTCACCACGAAATAGGGAATAATCGCCGCAGTTAATTGGAGACTAAACCAGGAAGCTAAATAAATCCCGACGACGAATAAAAACGGACGATTGGCAAAGACGAGGCGTAATTGTTCGCCAAAGGGAATCGTGACAGGGTTTAATTCCTCTGGATGCTGGGCGGCAACTGCTTGGGCGCGGTGATAGGTACCGAATACACACCAGAAGATAGGTAAAACGGAAAGCGTCGCACAAATTAGGCCGATCGTCAGATATTGGGTAGCCGGATCGGCAACTTGCTGAAAAATTGCCCTGGCAATCAGGAGGGCGATAATGCTACCGCTGATCGAAAATGTAAACCGAAAAGTGCTCAGACTAGTGCGTTCGTTATAATCTTCGGTAAGTTCAGCTGTGAGTGCGGTGTAGGGTAAATTCACCACCGTGAAAAAGGTATTAAAGACGATTGAAATCAACGTATAAAAGGCAAATAAACCGAGTTGATTTGTTTCCGGAAAGGGGACAATCCACTGTAAGGCAAAGAAAACCCCAAACGGAATTGCCCCCCACAACATCCAGGGATAACGCCGACCCCACCTTTGGCGCATTTTATCGCTAAATATCTGACCGCGATCGCTCATGACACCCACCATCGGGTCATTTACTGCATCCCAGATTTTGCCAACTAGTTGGCTCTGTCCCGCGATACCGGGGGATAAGTGCGCCACATCTGTCAGAAAGGGTGATAGATAGGAGAGCAGTAAAATCGATGTAATTGCCGCGCCCACATCTCCCGAACCATAGGCTAGTTTGGTGGCAAAATTCATTTTGCCGATGGGTGATGCTGGGAGTTTTTCGATGGAGAGATTTGTCATGATTAAATCGGACAATTGGGACTTGAGACTGTTGCTTAAATCAACACAGTTTGCGGTACTAGTAATACTTGCCCCTCATCATTTTTAATTGCCTTAGCAATTCCTAAACAACAGTCGGTATCGTCTACCACCTTGACATAATTACTTACCGCTAGATCGGGCGAGGGTGCAAAATCGAGACTGTCACAGGGCAAGCGTTTGCCCTGGCTCCAAGCTCTAATTAAATCTGCATCTGTGAGGATCGCTGTAGGTAAATGAGCTAATCCCTGACTTGGTGAAACAGGTGTAAATGTACCTGCTGCCTGCTGACTAGCTAGTTCTGTTAAGGTGATGCTATCGGCCAACTGGAAGCCACAACTGGCATTTCGTTCTAAAAACGCCAAAACACCTCTAGTCCCCAGCCTAGCACCCAAATCGCGGGCGATCGAGCGAATATATGTCCCGCCTCCACAAGTGATTTGTACCTCTACTTCGGGAAAATCGCCAGGAGTCCAATTGAGGATCTCAATTTGCTCGATCTGTACCTCTCTGGTTGGCACTTCGACAGTTGGACCCGTTTCTCCCGAT
This sequence comes from Chamaesiphon sp. VAR_61_metabat_425, assembly GCA_031425415.1. Classification (GTDB taxonomy): domain Bacteria; phylum Cyanobacteriota; class Cyanobacteriia; order Cyanobacteriales; family Chamaesiphonaceae; genus Chamaesiphon. The sequence continues at coordinate 62,020 of JANPJH010000003.1, forward strand.
CGGGGTAATTTATATACTCTCAGGCCATCGACTGTAATTGCACTATAGATTGGTGGAGTTTGAATG
>JANPJH010000004.1:0-4095 GCA_031425415.1 Chamaesiphon sp. VAR_61_metabat_425
TTTTTTAGTGTCGAATCGTCCTTAAGTATTTTTACGGTCGGGTGTGAACATCTCCACTCAGATCTGCCAAGCTAACTCAGTGTAATTTACTACCCAAACTCGATCGATCCCGTCGCTTCTATCCCTCATTCCGCAGGTAAGAACAGAAAATCCTGTATTTTTAAAGAATGGGAAATTTTGAAGCGTCAAATATTAGAGTACAGGATCTTGACCACAGTGGGATCATTGCTGGAATCTGTGACGAAATGGGACTAGTGGAACAAATTGACAAACGACTAGGTACTCACCCACAAGAAATCATTAGTCCCGGTCAAGTAGTCAAAGCAATGATTCTCAATGGATTGGGGTTTGTCAGCGCACCACTGTATCTATTCGAGAAATTCTTTGTCGGAAAAGCAACAGAACATCTATTAGGGGAAGGAATCAGACCAGAACACCTCAATGACGACCGATTGGGCCGGATCTTAGACAAATTAGCCGAGTCAGGATTAACAGAAACATTTGTGACGGTGGCACTAAGCGCAGCACGTCAATTCGGCGTAAAACTGGATAGTTTACATTTAGATTCAAGCTCATTTCATGTCGATGGAGAATACCTTCAGATCCAGGAGCAAATCGTTGAACCAGGAGCAATTCACATCACCCACGGTTATTCCAGAGACCACCGCCCAGACATAGATCGCAATTTATCGTAGATTTAATGTGCAGTGGGGATGGAGACATTCCCTTGTACTTGAGAGTAGGGGATGGAAATGAAACCGACTCAGCAATGTTTGGTCAACTGGTCAAAGAGTTCAAACAACAATGGGATATTGATGCCTTATTTGTCGCCGATGCTGCGCTTTACACCGCAGGCAATCTTGCCCAAATGTCACAGTTACGATGGGTGTCGAGAGTACCTGCAACATTGGCAGCAGCAAAACAATTGCTGTTAGAGATCGATGCGAGTGCCTTAGTGCCCAGTTCATTGTTTGGATACAAGATTGCTGCCTGTGGAAACAGTTATGCTGGCATTCCACAACGATGGCTGGTGGTGGAGAGTCAAGCACGCAAAGATGCCGATCTCAAGCAGTTGGAGAAACATGTCGCTAAAAAATTAATCACTGCTACCTCAGCCCTCAAGCAGTTATCCAGTCAACAGGAAAGCTTGTCAACTGGATGCGCTGCAAGCTGCAACAGCATTTTCTGACCAACTTCACTATCATCAGCTTGATGAATTGCAAGTGGTTGAAATCATTGAGTATCCAAAACGTGGTAGACCACGAAAAGACGAGGTTGGGCAGAAACATTATCAAATTTCTGCCACACTCATTCCCCAGCCCCAGGCTCTGGATGTTGAGATTCAACGCGCTGGTCGATTTATTCTGGCGACTAATGTCCTTGATGAACAAGTTCTCAGCGATGAGGATGTACTGACCGAATACAAGGCGCAGCAGTCTACTGAGCGTGGTTTTCGCTTTCTCAAAGATCCACTGTTTTTTACTTCAAGTATTTTTCTCAATACTCCTCAACGAGTTGCGGCGATGGCAATGGTGATGGGTTTATGTTTACTCGTTTACAGTCTCGGTCAACGTTCACTTCGTCAAGCTTTGGATAAGGCTAAACAAACGGTTGAGAATCAAGTGGGTAAGCCTACTGCTAAACCTACTCTTCGATGGATGTTTCAATGTTTCATGTCGATTCATTTACTTACTGTTGACGGTGCCAGACACGTCACCAATCTCACCACCGAGCGGTTATGGATTCTCCAGTTCTTTGGTGCTCCTTGCCGCAAATATTATCTCCTTTCCTGATTTACCTGCGGAATGTGGGCTGCATTCGCGATCGAGCTAAAATCAGCCTTGGTGGAGTATTCAAAAGTCACCGTTCCCGGTACATTCGCCCGCGTCCACAGGACGGTGGAAGTCTGGGTGGTATCGCCACTGGCGACGCTGTTAGGGAAGGCTGACTCGACTACACCTAACCGCGCTACGGGAGTGCGGGGGTTGTAGCTAGTGGTATCGATCTTCAGCGGTGTCGAGAAGGCACCCGCGATATTCTCGAATGGTACGAATTTAAAGTTGGAGCTAACATTCTCACCACTGACAATTTTGGCTGGGTCGTTGCTACCATCTTGAGTGATAAACAACCCGTTGGGGAAGTTGGCACCCAGTGGTAAGTTGATAACTTCCGCACCGTCAGATTCTTGGACGCTATCGATCGAGCCGTTACTCCCAACGCCAAACCGACCGATATAATTATTGCTACCTTCGCGGGTATAGGCTGCAAAAGTGTTATCGCCTTGACTAGAGGCAAATAAATAACCGGTACCATTTTTACCGTAGTAAATGGTCAAGCCTTCAACATCATTGGTAAGGTTTTTACCGCCTTCGGCTTTAACCTTTTCAATCAGAGTTCCAGCTTTGCCACCATTGGGTTCGGCGTTATATTTCCAGATTCCTACATCTTCTTGACCGATGTATAGTAGTCCGGTTTCTTGGTCGGCGACGATGCCTTCTGTCTGAGCGGAAGCTCCGGCAGTGGTTGAAGATGGAACGGTGAAGTTGCGTACCAACTCATAACCGATTTTGCCATTACCTTTGTCTACCAACTTGAGTTGGGCGACGTCTCCAGTTTGACGGCGAGTGGTGAAGGCGAAGTAATCATTGCTGACGGGGCTGCGATACAGAGCCAATCCATAGGCACTAGTTGCTGATGCCGAGAACGGCGCAGTAAAGGGTGCGGTTTGGAAAATCGTCGCCGCACTAGAATCGGTAATATTTTCGAGATAATTACCACCTGTCCCAGCGGGATTAATCTTAAAGATGGCTAGTTTATCGTTATTGTGATCGCTAGCGACGGCGATATCGATTTTTTGACCGCCAAGTGTAAATCCATATTGCAGATCGACGTTGTTGTAACGCACGTCGGGACTGCTGGGATTAATCGTTTGAATCAGATTGCCAGATAAGTCATAAATCCGCAAGCCGCCATTTTTAACGCTGGTGACGACCAAGCTTTTCGCCGAATCAGTGGCATTAACATACACCGCCGGATCGTCAGCATCCGCCCGCTGACTGAAGGATAGCGAACCATCGTCTAAGAGCGCGGGACGAGTTTCGACAGTCGGTGTGGCAGTCGGCACCAAGTCAGCACCAAGTCAGCACCCAAGGTAATAATCTGCGTAAACTGAGTCGCACTGAAGTTATTATCGCTAACTAACACGATTGATTGGCGACCGTCAGCGAGTTTGGGACCAAAAGCCAAGCCTTCGATATTATCCGTCCCCGTGGGATGATTGCCATCGCTATTGGGCAGCTTCAGCGAGTCTAGATCCAAGATTAACCGTTTTTGGACGGGGGCGATCGTCTGTAACTGCGTGGCAGTTAAACCGTTCAAGGAATCGATCGCACTAATATCCGTCACCCCTTGGAGCGTGACTTCCTAGACCTTAATCGTGTTGCCTTGTCCGACTGCAAAGGAGCGTTCTAGAGCCAAGAAGGTGCCGCGATCGTCGATCGCCAGCAAATCGACCAAACCACTATCAGCACCACCAGTTGCGGGATTTGGTGCCTTAGCGATCGCATCGGCATTGTAGAGATATTCTTTTTCTGGTTGTCCGGGAACTAGATTGTATTGGACGATCCGCGATCGGCTGCCTGTCGTCACTGTAGTTCGATCGCCATCTTGAAATAAAGCGTTTTCAGTGGCGGTGTAAAGCGTTTTGTTGTCGGGCGAGATCGTCAGACTCTCGAAGGCAAGATTGTTTTGCACTCCGGCTGTCTGGGTATCGGGAGCATCGACGATGCCATTACCGTTGGTATCGGTGACTTTGGGCAAGAATTTAACAGGTACGGCGAGCGAGCGAATTTCCTGTCCGGTAGTTAGGGAAAACTCTTTAATAAATGGATTGGAAACACGCCCGACAGCGGGGTTGGCTTCACCTTCAGACGAGATAAATACAGTACCATTCTGCGTCAGCGCGATCCCTTCGGGGTGGCACTGGTTGGTTAAAGAGTGAGAGATTCTAAGCATTGCAAAGTCAAGAGTTCAGTCATAGAGATGGGACTATGATAGTAACCGATCGCCATCGCTGGAGTTTGATTGTTGCCAAGC
>JANPJH010000005.1:0-18075 GCA_031425415.1 Chamaesiphon sp. VAR_61_metabat_425
CCCCGTAGCTGCTTCCGTTTCAAGCGGTGCCATAACAACACCTCACCCAAAGTCATATTCTGCCGTAACTTCCGCGCCAATTCCTTCAAATACCGCTCATAATCAATAATCTCCCGCCTCTCACTGGGGAAAATCCCCTCCTCGGAGGGGTACCCAACGGGCGGGGTGGGTAGATCTTCGCTACTCACTCACTAATTATCGATCGTAGGTACACTAAATCTATAATTTATTTTGACTAGTAATATCAGAACTAGAAGACTCGATCGAGAATTGCGATCGATCTGAGCAGTTAGAATTAGAGGGATTGATCGAAAGTATGCCATCTAATCCCAAGCATTCGAGTTTTATGAGTGCAAGCGGAGATCTACCCACCCCGCCCTACGGGCACCCCTCCTTGGAGGGGATTTACACGCGGAAGTTAATAGCTGATGGATAATATGAATGCTTCACTAAACATCATTTTTCGGTGAGATTCAACTAAAGACTATGGAAATGATGGTAAATTCAATTGAGCTATTGCTCGATGAATAGAGTTTGAGAGCAATCATTACGCGGATGTAAACTCCAGTATCATAATCGATAGTGAATAGGGGATAGAGAGTAATTGATGCAAACGGGAACTATTGTAGCGATCGCGACCGCTGTTGTACCACAGCAAGGAAGTGTGGGCATCGTGCGATTATCAGGAGTCGATGCGGTCGAGATCGCCCAGCAGATTTTCCATACTCCAGGATATCAACAGTGGGAGAGTCATCGGATTTTGTATGGATATGTCAAGCATCCACAGACAGGTGCCACGATCGATGAAGCATTATTACTAATCATGAGATCGCCGCGCTCCTATACACGGGAAGATGTGGTGGAAATTCACAGCCACGGCGGGATTATTTTAGTTCAGCAGATTCTCCAACTTTGTGTCGAGCAAGGGGCAAAAGTAGCAGAGCCAGGGGAGTTTACCCTTCGAGCATTTTTGAATGGGCGAATCGATCTAACTCAGGCTGAAAGTATCAGCGATCTAGTTGGTGCGCTGTCCCCAGCCGCAGCGCAAACGGCGATCGCCGGGTTACAAGGAAAGTTACGTCAACCGATCGGTCAATTGCGGGCGCAAACCTTGGATTTACTTGCCGAGATTGAAGCGAGAATCGATTTTGAGGAGGATTTGCCACCTTTGATAGAAAATGATATCAAAGCAAAAATCACCGCACTAACGGCAAAAATTGGGCAGATTGTGGCAACAGCAGATCGAGGGGAATTACTGCGGAGTGGCTTAAAAGTAGCAATTCTCGGACAGCCGAATGTGGGGAAATCAAGTTTACTCAATGCCTGGAGTCGGAGCGATCGAGCGATCGTCACGGCTCTACCGGGCACGACGCGGGATGTTGTGGAATCTCAGCTAGTCGTAGGGGGAATTCCCGTCCAAGTATTAGATACCGCCGGAATTCGGGATACTAGCGATGTGGTGGAGCAAATTGGTGTGGCACGTTCCCGCGCGGCGGCGCAGTCGGCAGATTTAGTTCTATTAACGATCGATGCTCAAATCGGCTGGACTGAGGCTGAGTCTGAAATATACGCCCAAATTGGCAATCGTCCCATAATTCTGGTCGTCAATAAAATCGATCTAGTTGACTCTATCCCTCACATCGATTTACCTGCTGGAATTAATTCAGTCGTCGAAACTGCTGTGGCAATCGTTGGCGGAGCCTTTCCAGCGGAGAATCGAGGGATCGATCGATTGGAGTCGGCAATTTTAGCGACTATTTCTGGTGGTCAACTTCATGCTGCTAATATTGATATCGCCATCAATCAACGTCAAGCGTCGGCCCTAATTCGTGCCCAAACGGCTCTTCAACAGGTCTTAATCACGATCGAAGGTAAGTTACCCCTAGACTTTTGGACGATCGACATACGCGGCGCGATTCAAGCTCTAGGCGAAGTTACTGGGGAAGAAGTAACAGAATCGGTACTCGATCGCATCTTCAGCCGCTTTTGTATTGGGAAGTAGTTATGGTTCAGCGGCTAGACGTTTATGATCGCTCTGAAGTGGTTGCAAACCGGGTTGACATGCCGCGTTGCTACACTCATTTTTGCATTTTTCTCTCACGTTTTGCATCTTGAATAATACTGACTCCACCCCAAACAACTAGACTTGCGATTCCAAATCCAACAATCAAATCAGGAAATCGAGAATTCAATAGCTTACTATTAAATTTTCTGAAAAATAGTTTGCCTACTTCTTCTACATTGGTTTCGGTAAAGTAGTCAGCAATTTTACTCAGATCTCGACTGACGAGAATGTTGACAACATAGCGGCTTTGTCATAATTCTCACCGCAATTTACTACAGCTTCTTAACTTTACTCGATCGAGATGTATGATGCTCGAACAGCCACTTTGGCTTCAGACTTAACGTGAAAAGTTAGATCCGAATAGGTTTGAGTTTGGAATTGCCAAATCGATCGCTACAATAGTTAACAGTTACTCAGCAGTCGATCGAGCCTTTGTCTGTACCAATTGTCTATCATCCCGACTATGTTACGCCCCTACCCGACGATCATCGCTTTCCGATGGCAAAATTTCGGCTTTTGCACGATCTATTATTAGCCGATGGTGTCACTACAGTCGATCGAGTCTTTACCCCCCAATTACCGCCGACAGAGTGGTTAGAATTAGTCCACGATCCGGCATATATTCAGGCTTATTATACCGGAACACTAGATGCCAAGGCCCAACGGCGGATTGGTCTGCCCTGGAGTCCAGAACTTGTCAATCGAACTCGAATCGCGCTTGGCGGTTCGATTCTCACCGCTAAGTTAGCTTTGGAATATGGGGTAGCTTGTAATACAGCAGGCGGCACCCATCATGCTTTTGCTAATTATGGTTCGGGCTTTTGTATTTTCAACGATCTGGCGATTGCTTCTCGCGTATTACAACAGTTAGGTTTAGTCAAAAAGATCCTCATCGTCGATCTCGATGTGCATCAAGGTGATGGTACAGCGGCGATTTTTCGTCATGATTCCAGCGTTTTTACCTTTTCGATGCACTGTGAAGTCAATTTTCCTGGGACAAAACAAACCAGCGATCTCGATGTTCCCTTGCGGGAAGGGATGGAAGACGAGGAGTATTTAAAAACTTTATCCGCGTATTTACCCGATTTACTCGATCGAGTTCGACCGGATTTAGTTTTATATGATGCTGGAGTAGATCCCCATATTAGCGATCGATTGGGTAAACTAGCTCTGACTGATGCCGGAATTTTTCGACGCGACTCTCAGGTGCTGGAAACTTGTGTCTCGCAAGGCTATCCAGTCGCTTGTGTGATTGGCGGTGGCTACGCAGCAGATATGCAGAGTCTGGTATACCGACATTCTCTGCTGCACCGCGCGGCGAGGAAGATTTATCAACAGCTTATTTAACGCGGAGATCTGTGAGAATCGCCTTCGCGGTAGCAGCACCCGTTGCACAACCACCTTCCATATAACCCTGTGCTTCGACGGAACAATGTTCCCCAGCAAAAAATAGATTTTTCACTCGTTCGCCTTCTGCTCCGGCAAATTTTGTCCATTGTCCGACTAAATAACAACTATAGGAACCGCGACTATAGGGAGAATCGATCCAATTAGTCACGATGGCTGGCGGAGCAGTGCGTAACAAGTCGGTTGAATGATCTAGATAGCTAGCTTCGACACCAGGAAAGATCTTTTGAAAATCAGCGACAAATTGACGACCTGCAATCTTAGGTTGCATTTTAGCTAATTTTTGACCTAGTTCACTACCCGTAAAATTAACAATTACACCTTGTCTATCGCTCAGATAACGTGCCGATTCCCAGGTTTCTTGCAAAATATTCATGTCACCAAATACCTGACCATTAGAGGCATATTTAGTCCGCCACAGCCTGTCCCGATATCCGGTAATTAATTTGGTATTAGTGCCATAGCCAAGTTTTTGAATTGCCTGTCGTTTAACCTGGGGTAATCGCACAGCCAGATCGATCTGGCGTAAAACGCTAAAGGGTAATGCCAAAATTACTCGTTCATATACCTGTTCTTGAGAGCGACCTTGATGATGCAGACTGACTCGATAGCGTCCATTTGGGGTCGATCTAATTGATTCAAGACTAGTATTGGTGTCAATAAAATCAGCTAACTTAGTGGCAAGTCGATCGGTAATTTGTTGATTGCCACCTTTAATTTGATAGCGTTGATCGCTACTCCCATAAATTTCAATTTTATCTGTATCTTTACCGATCAGCAGTAATAAATTTAGGGCTGATTGTTGTTGAGCTGATAGACCATATTCATTATTATAAGCAACTTCAATAAAGCGGCGCAGTAGCACGTCGGGACAATACTTTTTCAGATAGTCACTAATCGATAATCGATCAAGTTTTTGCGCTCGTGCATTTGCCGATTTGTAATTAACTTCACCCATGATTTTGACATCTTGCGCTATCTGTTTAGCTAAGGGCATAAATGCCGCAACTAATGGAGTAGATGCAATCTGTCGATTGTCAAACCATCGAATTTCTGAATTTAGTCCCGCATCTGCGGTAAATAAATCTACTAGTTCTAAGCCGATTTCCTGAGCTAGTTTACGGATAGTTTGATGTCCACTATCGATAAACTCGCCGCCTAATTCGATCGATTTTGGCGTTCCTAGTGCTTGCGTCTGAGTGCGAATGCGTCCACCCAATCGATTACTTGCCTCGACGATTCTAATCGGCACGCCTGCTTGTCGCAGATAATATCCGGCTGTCAATCCAGCAATCCCCGCACCAACGATCAAAACTGGTTCGCGCGGGGGATTTGCGGCGTTAGTCTGGTAGCGATCGATCGCCACAGCAGTTAAGGCTCCAGTCGCCATTAAAGAGGCTTGGAGGAGCCGGCGACGAGAAATTAGCTGATGTTGATACCGATGTATGGCTGCGGCTGGCGGAATCTGCCACCGATTAGCAAGAGTGGCGAACCGATAAGCTTGGCGTAATGTATGTAAGAGAGAGGTTTTTGACACAATCCGATCGAAGTAATACTTCGTCATTTTCAGCTTGCATCAAAAATATATCAGATTATCAGTTGATATTTGTTGCCCGTATATCGCTCTTGTGGGGAAACAGAATGAGCATCGAATCTAGACAGTCTGTGCCATGAGTCGAAGTTGGCGGAGGGAACGGATACAAGCAGGACAATCACAATTAAACATGGCTGCGGCTGCGTCGCTTTCTTCTTCGTTGAAGTTGACGAACGCATCAGGATCTCTGGCTTCTGCTTTCGCTCTGGCAATTAGAGCCGCGTGAGCAGCATTACTGGCTATTTGGGAAGATTTAACGCAAATTAGTCGGGCGTGAGCACTGACACAAAACTTGTCGTCTAGAGTGTTGAATGTTTTACCTCCAGCAACAGCAGGGGCGACATTAGTTACGATCGGTAAAATCACACTCAAAACTGTGGGTGCCGACAGGAATAGAAGTAAAAATCTTTTCATAAAAATTGATTTTAATTTGTATTTAGGGTCAAATCTACTTGAATCAGAACATTAACCGATCGATTGCCGCTGAGTCAACCGTTATTTACCTTACAGTAAGGTTAAAATTAACCCGACTGCTCAGTCAAGATACGCAGACTAGGGCTGGCAGCTTTTATCCTAGTGTTGGACTAGATCTATGAGTTAGTGTTCCCTTCTTGTTGGCGAAAGAGATCCTGACGAACAGAAAAATCACTCGTATCGTTTTACTGAACTTGAGCGATGACAGTTCGATGTCGGGGCGTATTCGCGGTAATCGTCGGAGATTGGAAACCAGCCGCAATCAGTGCCTCGGTGATATCGAGTGTAAAATATTGGTCGAGATAGGGTTCGGTGCTTTTGAGGAGCGTCAAGATATAAGGAGCCATCTGACTATAAATCTCTGACTGAGGATTCATATCCATAATCGCGATGTGTCCGCCCGGTTTGAGCAAGCGTTTGGCTTCTTGGAAAATCTGGCGGATAGCTGTTTGGGGTAACTCGTGACAAATCAGAAATAGCGACACCAGATCGAAGCTAGCTGCGGGTAAACCCGTCGATTCTCCAGCGGCGTGAACCCAATCTATCTGCTGGGACTTTTGCTGGGCGCGATAGTTAGCTACGGCGAGAAAGTAAGGAGACAAATCTACCCCAGTCAAATGAGCGTCGGGATAGAGTGCTTGGAGCGCGAAAGTACTCATCCCCACACTGCAGCCCAGATCGAGAATGGTTTGGGGTGGGGTAGTGAGTGTCTGGGTAATTAGATTGTGATAACTTTGGCGCAGTTGGGTGTCGCCACTCGTTCCAGTTTCGGCGAAGATTTTGGCATGAACGGAATAGGCTGCTACTTCGACTTCCATCGCGGCATCCCAACTCATGTTTCCCGCTTCATAAGCATGGAAGGAAGTTAGATAGTAATCGGGATACTTGATGTCGGGGTTGGTAATCTGGGCTAAATCTTGCTCCCATTGGGTTGACAATGCCGCTGAACCGCCGCGCGATCTCAAAAACTTCACATCATCCCGCCAGGCTACACCGATCGATTCAGCCCGTTTGATAATTAATTCCCGCGCTTGGTGCTTGGCAAATCTGGCAAGGGGTTTGACCTTGAGTAAGCCATTAACTAACTGAGTGGCAAGCCGTTCGGTGGGATTAAGAGTGGTTGTCATAAGTTTCAGCGGCGATCGGTTGTTAGCTTCACTTGACTATTGTAATCCCCCAGCCACTATTCCCCAACTCTTGGTCACTCCCGACTATTCCAGGGGCATACTGAATCTTGAGAGTCTCGCGATCGAAAGTAGATCCCTGTTGTTCGCGACGAATAACTAATCACCATGACTGAAATTGTGCAAATCGGTAATTTTCAAATCCCCAAACAGGAGTTAGTACCGCTATTGGTGCGATATCAATTATTTCCAGGCATGTTGCGGGAACTAGCGATCGATCGGGCGATTGTGACGGTCGAATGTAGTGAAGCCGAAAAAGTCCAGGCAATTCAACAAACCTACGAGCGATATCAACTAACCTCAAACGAGCAAGTGCAGCAGTGGCTCGATCTTCAAGGTTTAACTCGCGAGCAATTAGAAGAGATTGCGATGCGCCAGTTTAAAATCGAGAAGTTTAAACAAGAAACTTGGGGCAATAAGCTCGAAGCCTATTTTCTCAAACGGAAAGGACAACTTGATCGAGCAATTTATTCGTTAATTCGGACTAATGATATCGGCATTGCTCAGGAAGTCTATTTCCGGATGATTGATGGCGAACAAACTTTTGAAGAAATCGCCCGTCAATATTCCCAAGGTGCTGAAGCCCAAACGGGCGGATTAATTGGACCGGTCGAACTCAGTACCCCTCACCCAGCGATCGCCCAATTGATTGCCACCCAGCCCCCCGGCAAGATTTGTCAACCAATCAAATTAGAACAATGGTATGTGATCGTCCGCCCCGAACAACTTATCCCCTCTCAATTAGATGAACCGATGCGCCAACGCCTGATTAATGAACTCTTTCAAACCTGGTTGCAAGAACAAATGCGATCGGCATACACTGAAACGCCAGCAAGTAGTAAACTGTGATTCACAAGCAGCAAAAGCTGTTTGATGGGAAACTATCAAGATATTCCAGTCCCCAAATTCTGACACTCACTGTTTAATAAATTCGGCTGTGACGGATCGAACGGCTTGCCGTCTGCGTCAGCAATCGTCACCATTGCACTCAAGTACTCGACAATCAACCCAGAACCTAAAATTATTTCCCAATTTTGGACTTGGTGCGTTCTCGCAGAGTATTTGAAATTACTTACCATAACCCCCAGTCCCTGTAACGATGACTTCTACGCATACTAAAATCTACGATTTTTTTGCTAGCCTCTTGCCCTTTGCCCAGCTACCCAAAGACGAGCTAGCTACTTTGTCCGAACAAGCGCAGTTTACCCGTTACCGAATGGGCCAAACGGTACTAATGCGAGAGCAAATGCCCGCCCAGATTATCATCGTCTATTCTGGTCAGGTGCGACTGCTGGCGTACAATCCCCAAAATCAGATGCCAACTACGCTCCAACTGTTGGAAAAAGGAGAAATTATCGGCTGGGCTGGGGTAGTCCGGAATAAAGCTTGTGAAACGGCGATCGCGTCTACTGAAGCCGTATGTATTAATATTCCAGTTGGTTATTTCCTCCAACTAATTAAGAAAACACCCCAATTAGAGGCGTTGTTTTACTATGGCACACCACTAATTGAAGTTTACGACTTGCTCGCCCAACATCTGCAAGGACGAGCAGATGGAGCCGAACTCCTCCGTTGGTTTGGGGCCGAGGATTTGCGCGAACTCGCCCTCAAATTGGCACCCCAAACGCTGATTCGCAATCTGGCACCAGGGAAAGTCCAACTCGCAGATTTAGATCCAGAACGGAGTTGGTTAGTTAGTAGCGGGCAAGTTGTCGATTATCCAGTTGGCAGTTGTATTAATCCGCAAGAATATCCGCCCAATGCACTGCTAGAAATTAGTAAGCCCAATAACACGCGCCTGTTGGGCGTACCGTTGCTAGAAGTGTCCGACCCGACAAGCAGCGATCCGACTTCCGCGTTGTTTGGGAATACGACCACTAACTTTTCACCCACCAGCTTGGGGATTCCCTACGCCCCAGATCGCCCCGAACCAGGCGAGGTGAGTGTAGAAGAAGCCCAAACCAAAAGTAAGGTTAACTACCCCATCTTTAAGGGTAGAGGGGTGCTAGACGGGACAACAGCCTGTTTTAAGATGCTGTGCAAGTACTTACAAGTACCCTTTCGATCGGATGTGGTCAATCGGGTCTTGAAAAATCAAATTGCCAGCACGGGTACTGTGCCACTCCAATTGTGCGGGGCGATCGCCGAAATGCTCGGTATTAATGCTCAAATGGTGAAAATTCCCGCCGATGCCATCTCCAAGCTCCAAGCCCCAGTGTTGATTAGCTGGCAGGACAGTTTTGCCATTATCTATGCAATTACCCCCAAACAACTGACGATCGGCACACCGGAATCGGGGTTGCGTCGCTTTAAACCCGCCGCCTTTATGGAAACCTGGGGCGATGTTGGCGAAGTATTATTACTCCAACGCAGTAGCACAGCACCTAAAGAAAAATTTGGCATTAGTTGGTTTATTCCCGCAGTCCAAAAGCACAAACGGGTATTGACTGAAGTCTTAATTGCCTCCCTATTTGTCCAAATATTTGGGCTAGCCAACCCGCTCTTGACACAGTTAATCATTGATAAAGTGATCGGGAATAATAGTGTCACTACGCTCAATACCTTTGGTGCGTTACTAGTGATCCTGGCAGTTGTTGAAGGGGTATTAACGACCCTGCGGACTAATCTATTTGTCGATACCACCAACCGTATCGACCTTGCCCTTGGCTCGGAAATCATCGACCACTTATTTCGGCTACCGCTCAAATATTACGAAAAACGTCCGGTCGGCGAACTGGCAACTCGGATTAACGAACTAGAAAATATTCGCCAATTTCTAACTGGGACAGCCCTAACCGTAGTACTAGATGCAATTTTCTCGGTAGTCTATATCATCGTGATGCTTGCCTACAGTTGGCTATTGACGATCGTCGCTTTAGCAACGCTACCAGCTTTTGCCTTGCTGACATGGATTGTCTCGCCGATTGTCCGAGGGCAACTACGGACGAAAGCCGAACGCAATGCTGAATCACAATCCTACCTCGTTGAAGTCATCGGCGGGATTCAAACTGTCAAAGCCCAGAATATCGAACTGCAATCGCGGTGGCAATGGCAGTCGAAATATGCCCGTTATGTCAGTGCTGGCTTTAAAACTGCCCTGACTTCTACCACCGCTGGCTCGATTAGTGGCTTCCTCAACAAACTCTCCGGTTTGCTCCTGCTCTGGATTGGTACCTATCTTGTTTTGGATAAACAGCTTACCTTGGGTGAATTAATTGCCTTCCGCATTATTGCGGGATATACCACTCAACCCTTGTTACGAATGGTTCAATTGTGGCAAAATTTTCAAGAAACAGCTCTCTCACTCGAACGGTTAAGCGATATTCTTGATACACCCCAAGAAGTGGATGAGAATAACATTAGCAACATCTCCATGCCACCGATTCAGGGGGATGTCAAAATCGAAAATCTGACCTTTAGTTTTCCAGGGAGTACTGTCAATCAACTCAATAACATTAATGCTGAGTTCAAAGCTGGGCAATTTGTGGCAATTGTGGGTTTGAGTGGTTCGGGTAAAAGTACATTAATGAAACTCTTTCCCCGTCTGTATGAGATCGATTCCGGTCGAATTATGATCGACAAGTACGACATCACTAAAACCGAACTCTACTCCCTGCGCCAGCAAATCGGCATGGTACTCCAAGATACTCTCCTGTTTAATGGCAGCATTCAGGAAAATATCGCCCTCCCCAACCCGGATGCTACATCGGAAGAAATCATCGCCGCCGCTAAAATCGCCGCCGCTCATGACTTTATTATGGATTTACCCAATGGGTACAACACCAAGGTTGGGGAACGGGGTTCGGCTCTGTCTGGCGGACAACGTCAACGGGTAGCGATCGCGCGCACTGTGCTACAAAAGCCCCGTCTGTTAATCTTAGATGAAGCCACTAGTGCCCTAGACTACGATAGCGAACGGCAAGTCTGTCTCAATTTGGCAGAGACTTTCAAACACCAAACTGTCTTTTTTATCACTCACCGGTTGAGCGCGATTAAAACTGCCGATGTGATTCTGATGATGGATAAAGGCTCGATCGTGGAAAAAGGTACCCACAACGAACTGATGGCCCTAAAAGGTCGCTACTTCTGTCTCTATCAACAACAAGAATCTCAGGTTTAAGTAATCAGTAATCAGTAGTAATTAATACTCTTTTCCATCTCCCTATGAACAACCCCAATCCACAAATCACGCCCAATAAGTCTGATAAAGTTGCTAAACGCAAAATTAAACCGGGCAGTGAACTTAGGCAGATCGAGCAACCCTCAATCCAGACCTTTCAGGAAGAGCAATTTGGCCAATCCGTCTTATTCGCGCAATCGCGACTATGGTCGAGGGGCATTGTCTGGACGATTATGGGAGTTACAACGGGACTAGTTGCTTGGGCTTGTTTTGCACCACTCGAAGAAGCCGTACCCGCTCAAGGTAAACTCGAACCGATCGATAAAGTTAAAGATGTCCAAGTTCCACTGGGTGGGGTAGTTAAAGAGGTATTTATTAAAGAAGGGGATAAGGTAAAAGCAGGTCAAAAACTATTGAGCCTAGAGTCTACCGTCCCCCAATCGCAACTGATATCCCTCCAAAGCAATCTCGCTTCCCTCACGGCTGAAACTCGTTTTTATCGGAGTCTGCTCAGTCAGGGCATCGCGGCAATTGGCCCTCAAGAACTGACTCGCTTGAACGCCAAACCAGAAATCCTCGCCCTCACCAAAAGTCGGAGTTCGATTCTAGCCGAAAACCAACTCTATCGGGCTGAACTCAATGGAACCACCCTGGCTAATCTCACCCCCGAACAAAGCCAACGCCTCCAGTCCAGTCGCGCTGAACTGGCTTCCCGGATGAGTTCTGGTCAACTAGAAATCAATCAAGTCGATAACCAGATGCGAGAAAACCGAGCCAAGCGCGCTGGTACCACTAATTTATTAGCCAACAGTCAGGCAACCATCGCTAATATTGATGCTAAAGCCAAGGCTAGAGAGTCTCAACTCGCCGCTCAAATGGCTGAAAATCGCACCCGCCAAAAAAATTCTCAAGACTTATTAGCGAGTAATCAAGGGATTCTCGATAACATCAAACCAGCTGTAGAAGCTGGTGCCCTATCTCGCAATCAAGCAATCAAACAAAAAGAGGAAGTCACCACTCGTCGCAGTGAAGTGCTCCAACTCGAACAGCAATACAACAAGCTACAGCAAGATCTCCAAGAATTGTTAGCCAATTCTCGATTAGAAATCCAGAATCAGCAACAGCAAATCAAACAATATCAAAATGAAATTGCCCAGCTAGATCAAGAATACAATCGGCTGGGGATGGCAACTAATCAAAGTCGCGAAAAACTCAAAAATAGCTTTGCGACTTCTCGGAAGGACTTACTCGCTAGAATTGCGGATAATGACAAGCGGGTTGCCGAAATAGACGGACAGTTAAATCGGTATGTGGTAGAAAACGAGCGGAAAATCGCCGAGGTTAACAGTCAGATCTCTCAAGCCACCCAGAATCTCAAATATCAAGATGTCATGGCACCCGTCAATGGTACGGTATTTGAACTTAAAGCTGGTACCCCAGGATTTGTCGCGAATACCAGCGAACCTGTCTTGAAACTCGTCCCTAACGATAATCTCAAAGCCAAAATATTTATTACCAATAAAGATATCGGCTTTATCAAACCGGGAATGCGGGTAGATGTCCGGATCGATAGTTTCCCGTTTAGTGAATATGGCGATGTGAAAGGCACGCTAGAATCGATCGGGTCTGATTCCTTACCACCCGATCAAGTTCATCCCTACGAACGCTTCCCGGCGACGATTAAGCTGGAAAAACAAAATCTGATTATCAAAGGTCAACCAGTCACTTTACAATCTGGGATGTCATTGAGTGTCAATATTAAAATCCGCGAGCGAAGTGTGATGAGTATCTTCACTGATATGGTAATCAAACAAAGCGACGGTCTCAAAACGATCCGTTAGATAGACAGATAGATGATGTGGGGTGAATTATTTCGATCGCCCCATGTTGTCTCAATACTTCTCGATTGCGATTTAATCAACTCTGACGATCGATAAATCTATCCTCCCAAGTTAATATTGGTTGCCTGATTTACGTCGATCGATTGCCGTAACGCTAGTGGATTCTAATACCTTGCCATTATCTACAATCGCATAAAGTAACCAGCGATCGCCACAATCCATCCGATTTTTGACGGTGCATTCTAGATACGAGAGTGCTTCGTTCAGGACAATACAACCATTGTCAGCGAGTGTTGTGTCTAATCCTGCAAATCGATCGGTACCAATAGTCGGTGGCTTGAGGAAATAGCTGCGGAGATTCTTGCCTTCTTTGAGAATATTTACCACAAATTTCTCACCGGCACGAGCTAAACATTCTAAATCTCGATCTTTGGCAACAGCAATTGTAATCGCTGGCGGATTGAATCCTGCTTGAGATACTCTCGAAGAAAGTAACCCAACAGGTTGACCGCCATTATTTGCCGTAATTACGCACAGAGAGCTAGTTACCCGCCCGATTGCTTGTCCGGTACGATCGGTTTGTCCGTCCACACCAATTTGTCTAGGAGCGCGGACTTTTTTGGCTTTATTCAGTACTTTGGCAAATTCTACCCCTGCTGCTTCGCATTGTTGCAGGGTTTCTGCCGTGGGTGAAAATTTGACGCGGATTGGTTCAAAGCCTTGGGGATAGCCGACATCTTGCAATTTGCTGACGATTAAATCCACGGCTTCCCCACTCCAACCGTAGGAACCAAATACCCCCGCTACTTTTGTCTGGTTGGCTGTAGATAAAACGATGCCGAGGGCGGTTTGGATTTGGGTGGGGGGGTGTCCGGCGATCGTCGGAGAGCCGATCACGAATCCGTCACAGGCTTGTACGGCGCGAGTAACTTCTTCGGGTTCGGTAAATTCACAGTCGATCGATCTGACAGCAACACCCGATTGAGTTATCCCTTTTTCGATCGCTCTTGCTAGGGTGGCGGTATTACCGTAGGCAGAGGTGTAGAGGAGCGCAACGCTGAGATCTTTTTTCTGCTGTTGTTCGCACCAGCTATGATAATCGAGCGTGAGAACGCTGCGGCTATGGCGGACGATCGAGCCGTGAGTGGGTGCGTAAATGCGAGTAGGCAATTCAGCTAGTTTGGTGAGGATCGCCTCTACCTGGGGGGCTTGGGCAGCGTAGAGACAATCGAAATAATACTGACGATCGGCGGTGAGGGTTTTCCAGTGTTCGTCAAATACCGCATCATCGCAAACGTGGGAGCCGAAGAGTTTATCTGTATATAGAATTCCGGTGCCTCGATCGAATGTACACAGCGCGTCGGGGTGACGGGGGGTAGGGACAAAGCGGAATTGGAGGACGTGTCCATTGCCCAGATCGAGAGTTTCTTCGTCTCTAACTACATGGACATTGAGGGTTTGATTGGTGCCAAATTGGATGCCTAAATCGTTGGCTTCGTCTTCACGGGGGGATGGCAGATCGAAGGATTGGTTGGCAAATACCGATCGTAGGGTGTTTACGCCCGGTTTAGAGCAGATGATCGTGGCGTAGGGAGCGGCTTCGAGGAGGCGTTTGAGGGTGGCGATCCGGTTGGGGTTGATGTGGCTGAGGATGATGTAGTTGAGCCGTTGGTAATAGGCGTGTTGTCCGAGTTCTTCGAGGAAGATGTCGGTGAATGATTCGCCAGGAGGATCGATCAGGGCGATGGAGTCGGATTCGATCAGGTATGAGTTGGCGGTGGTGCCTTTTTGGCGGGCGTATTCGATTTCAAATTTGAGGCGTTCCCAGGTGCGGGAGCGGAGGACGGTGGTGTTGGGGGCGATTTCGTCGATTTGTACGTCGCGGGGTTTTGTGGGTGTCATGGTGGGGTGGGGAGAGGGGGAAAGGGGAAAAGGGGAAAAGGGAAAGGTACCAATATTTAAGATTCGTAGGGGCGGGTTTATGCGATCGATATCGAATGCAATTGGATTTAATTCAAACCCGCCCAACCCCACTAAAAATGTCTGAGAGCTAGATGGTGGGCACCGATCGCCATCTAGGTCTACTCTTATTTGTAGTAGGTCATCAACAATCCTAATACGCCAAATAAAATACTGTATAGATAAACAAATTTGGGTCTTCATTACCTAGTATGCTAATCGCGGCTTATTAGCATCAAACCATTGCTATTAAGCCAAAAATGATTAAAAAATCTAACAACAATAGATTTTAGGCTCAATCCCTTGCTAGCTATCAATTTGAGCGCAAATCGGCATACTAAGTAATGAAGAGCCGCTATTTTAATCGCTAATCATATTGCTTAGACAATCGTTTTTCTAGATCGATGCCATTGAATGTCGGCGGTATCCAGTTTGGATAGTAGGGTGAACACTGCCCACCATCTAGATTCTATGTATTCTTAAAGTCTTAATTGCTTCACGATCGTTTCTGAGGAGTAAGACGATAGCCCATCGCATTCATAATTGCGTTCACACTGCCAAACTGTGGATTACCATTTTCTGAAAGTGCCTTTTGCACCCCTTTCCGGCTTAAACCACTAGCATCAGCAATCGCAGTCACCCCCTTGATTCGACCGACTAGCCGCAGCGAAGCAAACAGTGTAGTGGCATCGCTACTCTCGGCATACTCATCAAATAGCAAGGTAATATAATCATCAATTTCTTCTGGATGATTGCGAAGATATTCCTCTTCAACTTCTCCAAAGGTGCGATACTTAGTCCTCGTCATTGCTCAAGTACTCCTGCCAGTAAATTTTTGCCTGTTGAATGTCTTTGTCTTGGCTATCTTTGTCTCCGCCGCACAGCAAAATAACAATATCATCACCATTTTCGCCAAAGTAAACTCTGTAACCTGGGCCGAAGAACATCCGCAATTCGCTAATTCCCTCACCCACAGGTTCACAATCTCCATAGTTTCCCTGTTGCAGTCGAGAAACACGGGTAAGGATGCGCTTTCGTCCCATGACATCACGCAAGTTGTTTAGCCAGTCAGTAAAAGGTTCTTGTTTGCTAGGCGTGACGTAGACAATCAAGAACTTTGGTCTAGACTCATCTGCCACAGTTGGCTGCTCCTCAATTCATAACATAGCAAACCATAGTTCGCAAACGATCGTGGTGCAAGCCTATTGATAAGATTGTTAATTTTTCTTTTTTAAAACTTACAGACAGATAAGGGCTTTCCATTCCCCACATATTGGGTTCCGCGAAGATCCACCCACCCCGCCCTTCGGGCACCCCTCCGTTCGCGTAGCGTCTGCCTTCGCAGAGGAGGGGATTTCTAGAGCTAGTAGTGATTTCCTACTTTGCGGTGGTGAACTGCTGTGAGCGAGTCGGCTTTGGCTACTCGTCCGATGTCTACAGTACTGTAAACAATCCAATGATCGTCGCCTTCCACCCGGCTGACGACTTCGCATTCTAAGTAGGCTAGCGAGTCTGCTAGGATGGGACAACCGTTGGAGGCTGGGTAAACCTTGATATTGGCAAATCGATCGGCTCCAGGCGGAAACCGTTTGAGGAAGTGCTTCATTAGGGGCTGATAGTTGCCTTCTTCTAAGATATTTAGCACGAACCTGTCGCCCACGTGCATTAAGGATTCGATCGCTCGATCTTTAGCCACTGCGATCGAGATTCCAGGCGGTTCGACGCTGGCTTGGGCGACCCAGGATGCCAGCATTGCGCTGGTGGTTTCGCCGCGTTTGGCAGTAATGATGTAGAGTCCGCCGCTAATCCGTCCGAGAGCTTTATCGAGATCGTTATCCAGAGATTTCATCTGCTTGATGCTGCGATCGCGTGTTAGCCATTGTCCCAAATCCGTTCCGGCTTCTTCACAAAGTTGGTAGGTATTTTCGCTGGGAGCGGTTTCGATCCGGATTGGATCGAAGGCTTCACGGACACCGATTTCGCGGAGTTTATTTCGCAGTAAATAAACTGATTCATCGTCACCACCACCGGATTCAAATAGTCCGAAGGTTTGTTTGGGGTTAATTGCAGCGAGAATTGTACTGACTAAGGCTTGGGTTTGAGTGGCATCTGCACCCGATTGAGGGGGCATCCCGATGACTACGCCAGCGGCGATATTTACTAGTTCGCGGACTTCGTGGGGGTCGGATTCGCGTAAATCGATGAGTTCGACACCTACGCCTGTCTTGGAAATCCCTTGGCCGATCGAGTTGGCAATTAGATCCCCATGCCCATACTCACCAATGTAGAATACTACTGCGGTAGTCGCGGCTTTTGCCTGAGTCTGACTCCAATCCTGATAACGTCCGACGAGTTCGGTAATATTGTATTTTAATAATGGCCCATGTCCGGTGGCAATCGTGGCGATCGGTGGTAAGTCGCCCATACGTTTAATTGCGGCTAATACCGATCGAGCATTTGGCCCCATCAGGCAATCGTAGTAGGTTTTGTAATCAGCATCGATAATCGCTAGATCTTCGTCGTAGGTGCGATCGTCACAATAGTGCATCCCAAACACATCGCAAGTAAATAGAGTTTGGGTCAGATGGTCGTAAGTGAGGATTGTATCTGGCCAGTGCAGATTAGGCGCAGAGACAAATTCTAGCTCGTGGCCATTACCGAGATCCAATTGATCGCCATTTTTGACGATCTTCTGTTGATAAGGTTGATGGATCAAGCCATCGAGGAATTGCATCGCTACTTTCGCCCCGACGACAATAATATTCGGGTTCAGTTGCAATAAGTCTCTAACCAAGCCACTATGATCTGGTTCTGTGTGGCTAACGATTAAATAATCAATATCAGCGGGGTTGACAATTCCCAGCAGGGTATCTAGATAGATCTGGCGAAACTTGGCGTGGGAGGTATCTACCAGTGCAATTTTCTCACCCCGAATCAGAAAGGAATTATAAGTAGTTCCATTTTCTAGGGCAAATTCAATATCAAACCGATCTCGATCCCAGTCTAGCGATCGAATTGCTGTTGTATGAGCAGCAATCTCTTCAACCTGTATGGTCAGACGTTTTTGGATTTTATCGGTTAGAACTACCATTGTGATTCACCTATGGTTTTTTAACTTGTTTGTTATTTTTTACTATTGTTACACGTTCTTTGGTTTAACATTAATCAAAAATACTATCAATCGGTTAAACGATCCTCATCGATATCTGAGGTCGATATCGATCGACCAAATTCGTTTAACTCACTTAGATCGAGGACAGTTTAACAATCACCCAGGATTTAAGGGGAAACTATCGCTAGACATAAATCGATCGGGTATGTTATATTCAGAAAGTGCGCTGGCGTAGCTCAGTTGGTAGAGCAGCTGATTTGTAATCAGCCGGTCGGGGGTTCGAATCCGTCCGCCAGCTTTCATAAATAATCTAAAAGCC
>JANPJH010000006.1:0-7371 GCA_031425415.1 Chamaesiphon sp. VAR_61_metabat_425
GGAAAAGTCACAACACCAACAGTTAAGATTGATGGTTCGAGTACGGTATATCCGATTACTCAAGCGATCGTTAAACTATTTGAAGCAGATTCCAGGAATAAGGGGCAGGTTGAAGTTAAAGTCTCTGGTACGACAGGCGGGTTTGAAAAATTCTGCGCTGGTAAAACCGACATTAACGATGCTTCGCGACCAATTTTGCTAGCAGAGATGGAAACTTGCAAGAAAAACGGCGTGAGATACATGGAGTTTCCGATCGCTTTTGATGCGTTAACGATCGCCATCAATCCCCAAAATGACTGGGCAAAAGATATCACCGTCGCCGAATTGAAAAAGCTCTGGGAACCTGCGGCACAGGGCAAAATCCTTCGCTGGAATCAAGTTCGTGCTTCTTGGCCCGATCGACCCATCAAGCTATTTGGAGCGGGTGACAAGTCTGGTACTTTCGATTATTTCAATGAGGCGATCGTTGGAAAATCCAAAGCTAGCCGTAAAGACTACACCCCTAATGAAGATGATGAAGTCTTGGTAGAAGGCATTAGTAAAGATCCAAATGCTTTAGGTTATTTTGGTTATGCTTACTACCAAGAAAACCAAAGTAAGTTGAAACTATTAGCAGTTGATAACGGCAAAGGGGCAATTTTACCATCTACTCAAACTGTAGAGAAAAACCAATACCAGCCACTTTCTAGACCGCTATTTATTTACGTCAATCTGCGCTCTAGTTCAAATAGACGGGTACTAGGTAAATTTGTAACACTATATATCAATCGAGTCTCTAAAGTGGCTGATTCTGTAGGGTATGTTCCTCTGCCAGATGCAGTTAGGGATATCAATTATATTAACTTTAATCGTGGTAAAACAGGCACGGTATTCTCAGGGAAAGCCAGGATTAACTCGAAGATCTCAGATTTATTACCAAAGAAACCAGTTTATTAGTTGTTAATTTAATCTAGAGATCTAGGGCGATTCTCTCGGCAAGAGAAGCTATGCCAACGAGTTAATTTTTAAACATTTATTAGGTCGCTCATTATGTCGTCACATAGCAGTTAAAACCAATGGAGCAGCAATCTGAACCAATTGTCGAGAAGTTATGGTGGGTAATTCCTGGCAAACTAGCAGGAGTGCGGAAGCCAACAGCAGCCGAATTGAAAGAATTACAAGCAGTGGGAATTGGGGCGATCATTTCAGTAATGCACGATCGATCCAACCTGGAATTATATGAGCGGGAAAATATTCCTTATCTATGGCTACCGATCCAGATTGCTAGTTCGCCCAGTAGATTCCAAGTCAAAGAATTAATAGATTTTGTCGATCGATATCATCGCCAAGGTGTGGGCACTGCCGTTCATTGCACGGGTGGCTTACATCGAACGGGGACGATGCTAGCTGCCTACCTAATTTTGAATGGTTCTACTTGCGAAGATGCGATCGAGGCAATCGCATCTGCAAACTCACAGGCAGTACTAGAACTAGCTCAGACAGTCTTTTTACGTTCTCTAGCAGCAGTGGATAGTGGTTCCTAAATCGATACTCAAGTAGTGGATCTCAATTTTAAGTCAAGCGATCGCACTAACACTTATCCAGATGTCGAACCCAATAGAGCAGCAATCGATCGAGCCAATTGTCAAAAACTTATGGTGGGTAATTCCAGGTAAATTGGCAGGGGTTCGCAAGCCAACAGCAGATGAATTGAGGGATTTACAAACGGTAGGAATTGGGGCAATTGTCTCCGTCCTTGATGACCCTTCTAATTTAGACGTATACGAGCAGCTAGACATGCCGTTTCGGTGGTTGCCCATCCAGGGCGGCACCCCACCCAGTCGCGACCAAATTCAGGAATTAGCCTACTTTATTGACGAACAGGATCGCCAAAGCCGGAGTGTTGCCGTCCATTGCACCAATGGATTGCGGCGGACGGGAACCATGCTGGCTGCTTATCTGATTCATGTCGGTTCGACTTATGACTCGGCGATCCAAATCATCCATTCGGCAAATCCTCAAGTCGAACTACGATCGGCTCAAACTGACTTTTTACGCTGTTTAGCGGGAGACACAATCTGATGACTCAGCTTCTGATTATTGGCGGTAGCGACGCGGGAATTAGTGCGGCATTACGAGCCAAAGAATTAGATGCGGCTGTAGAGATTACGATCGTCCTTGCCGATAATTTTCCCAACTACAGCATCTGCGGGTTGCCCTTTCATCCGAGCGGGGAAGTCACTGACTGGCACAATCAAGCGCATCGCAAAGCTGAAGAAATTACTAGCCTGGGCATTAATTTGTTGATGAATCATTGGGCAAAATCGATCGCTCCCGCCAAAAAGAAGGTCACTGTCAAAACGCCGGATGGATCGACAAAAATCCTGACTTATGACAAGTTAATCATTGGCACAAGTGGCACATCTGTCAAACCCCCGATTCAAGGACTAGATTTACCAGGAGTTTACCCACTGCGCTGGATGGCAGACAGTTTTGCCGTCCACAAACATCTGACCGATAAGTCTCCAAAACATGCCGTTATCATCGGGGCGGGCTACATCGGGCTAGAAATCGCGGATGCGCTCACGCTTAGAGGCTTGTCTGTGACAGTGATTCAACGCTCAGAGTCGATCTTAAAAACGATCGATCCGAGTCTGAGTCAATTAGTCGCCGATGAGTTGGAAAAACACGGTGTTGAGGTTGTGACGGGCGTAAATGTCGCTCGAATCGAACCGCAAGGAGAACGCTTATTAGTTGCTGATGCCAAAGGATTCGAGCGAGTAACAGATCTAGTAATTGTCGCAGTTGGAGTCAATCCCTCCACCCAACTAGCTCAAACCGCAGGTGTTAAATTAAGAATTAATGGAGCTATCCAAGTCAATCGGCGGATGAAAACCAATATTCCCGATATCTATGCAGCGGGTGATTGTGTCGAAACTTATCATCGGCTGCTCGGACAGAATATTTATCTACCACTGGGTACGACCGCTCACAAGCAAGGGCGCGTGGCTGGCGAAAATGCGCTCGGTGGCAACCGCAAATTTCAAGGCTCATTAGGCACCCAAGTCATCAAAATTTTTGACGTTGTAGCAGGGCGAACGGGATTGCGCGATGACGAAGCGATCGCTGCCGGATTGCAACCGCTGACTGTCGAAACCGATGTCTGGCATCATAAAGCCTACGATCCAGGCGCACACTCGCTCAAAATTCGAGTTACGGGAGATCGATCCTCCGGTCGATTGCTGGGCGCGCAAATCGCTGGGCACTACCAAGGGGAAGTAGCTAGACGCATCGATATCTTTGCTATAGCGTTGTTTAACGATATGAATGTGAATGACTTAAACGATCTCGACCTGAGCTATACTCCGCCCCTGGGTAGTCCTTGGGACGCGGTGCAAATGGCAGCGCAAGCCTGGACAAAACAACTTTCTAAGCAATAAGTACTTCTACATCCATGACCCAATTACCTGACGGTACACTGACACGAACGACTCATCCTCCTAAAATATTATTCTTATACGGCTCATTGCGCGATCGATCCTACAGCCGCTTGGTGGCGGAAGAAGCAGCCCGAATCATTCAAGGGTTCGGTGCAGAAGTAAAGTTTTTCGATCCGCGTGAATTGCCCATCTACGGCAGCGTTCCCGATACTCATCCGAAAGTACAAGAGTTACGGGAGTTAAGCCTCTGGTCGGAAGGTCAAGTTTGGTCTAGTCCAGAGCTGCACGGGCAAATTACAGGTGTTCTCAAAAATCAGCTCGATTGGATTCCGCTGACACTAGGAGCTGTGCGACCAACCCAAGGGCGCACCTTGGCAGTTATGCAGGTGAGCGGGGGTTCGCAGTCTTTTAATGCCGTGAATACGATGCGGTTATTGGGGCGATGGATGCGGATGTTTACGATTCCCAATCAATCATCTGTCGCGAAGGCATATCAGGAGTTTCATGAAGATGGCACGATGAAGGACTCAGCCTATCGCGATCGTGTAGTAGATGTGATGGAAGAATTGTACAAGTTTACGCTACTACTCCGAGACAAAGTAGACGATTTGACCGATCGCTATAGCGAACGCAAAGCCACCGCTCGTGCCCTCGAAATTCAATCTCAACAGGTATCATG
Organism: Chamaesiphon sp. VAR_61_metabat_425; assembly: GCA_031425415.1. GTDB lineage: Bacteria > Cyanobacteriota > Cyanobacteriia > Cyanobacteriales > Chamaesiphonaceae > Chamaesiphon. Next base: position 4,099 of record JANPJH010000006.1, read on the forward strand.
ACTTCTACCACATCAGCACCTCAAAAAAAACTGTCATTTTTAGATAGATTCCTGACGCTCTGGATTTTTCTAGCAATGGCAATCGGCGTAAGCATCGGCTATTTCTATCCATCTGTAGATACAGTAATCAATCGATTTCAGGTTGGCGCGACCAATATTCCGATCGCGATCGGGCTGATTTTGATGATGTATCCACCACTCGCGAAGGTACGCTATGAAGAACTCAGCGATGTTTTTCGCAATGGTAATGTTTTGGCAATCTCCCTCATTCAGAACTGGATCATCGGCCCAATTTTGATGTTTTTGCTGGCGATCGTGTTCCTGCGCGATTACCCCGAATATATGGTGGGGTTGATTTTAATCGGGTTAGCGCGGTGTATTGCGATGGTGATCGTCTGGAGCGACCTCGCACGGGGAAATACCGAATATACAGCCGGATTGGTGGCTTTTAATAGTATCTTTCAGGTAATTTTTTACAGTCCTTATGCTTGGTTCTTTTTGACTGTATTACCGCCAATCTTTGGGCTAAAAAGTACTGGTGTAAATGTTAGTATTGCAGAGATCGCCCAGAGTGTGATGATTTATCTAGGCATTCCCTTTTTAGCTGGCTTTTTGACGCGGTTTTTCCTGGTCAAAGCTAAAGGAAAGCAGTGGTATCATGAAACCTTTATTCCTAAGATTAGCCCGATTACTCTGATTGCGCTGCTGCTAACGATCGTCGTGATGTTTAGCCTCAAAGGAAATCTGATCGTCCAGATTCCCCTCGACGTGGTGCGAATTGCGGTACCGATGATTATTTACTTTGTCGTAATGTTCTTGATAAGTTTTTATATGGCGTGGCGGATTAAGACAGATTACGCTAGAGCCGCTAGTGTGGCATTTACCTCTGCGGGTAACAATTTTGAATTAGCGATCGCCGTTGCAATTGCTGTATTTGGGATTAATTCTGGTGTAGCATTTGCTGCTGTTGTCGGCCCTTTGGTAGAAGTACCAGTCTTAATTGGTCTGGTTAATGTTTCGTTCTGGTTGCAGCGTAAGTTTTTTACTGTGCGGACATTATAAATTCCCTGCGGATGTCTGCCGCTTAGACTCCGCCGCATTTTTAACAACACTGAAAATCCAATCGAAAACATCGCGACTTGGGGTGTCGAGAAATAGGTAAATGGCTTCCACTTCAGGATGCTTCAGTCATCTATTGACTCGATAATTCCTCATCATGCCAGCATCTTCGTGTTCTAAGGTATGACAATGGTAGGTAAATAAGCCGCTGTACTTCTCGAATTTCATCAACAGCTTGACTCTCTCACCTGGCATTACCATCACAGTATCCTTGAAGCCCTCATCGACATAGCCATCCTTGACTGTTCGCCATCCGGCAGCAAGTTCTGGCAGCACTTGGCGACTAATAACTTGAAATTTCACGCCGTGGAAGTGGATGGGATGCGCCATACCCTTGGCATCCATCATCGCGCCAGGGTTGAGTTTGTTAATAATCTCCCACTGCTCGATCGAATTTAACCCGACAGTCTCCTGTGGTGTTGCGGTAGTCATTTCAAATGGTTTACCATTGATGAGCCATTTCATCCCTTGGAGCGAAAGCTCAACTGGACGCGGCTGGGCAGCATTAGTGGCATCTTCTGGACGCAATAAGGGTAGAGTAGCTAGTTTGCTGGGAAGTTTCAGAGTTTCTGCTTCTTCCCGCGCGATCTTGACATTAAATAGGGTCATTGCTGCACCAAGTTCGGGGGCATTACCCGATCCCATCATGCCGCCCATGTTGCTACCGCCGACATTTTCGGCACCTGAAAAAGCCAGACTATTAAGAGCTAATTCTGTCCCAACTTTTAACTTGCTAAAATCTGCCCAAACATCGAGCCGCTCACCTGGAGCCAGCATCACGTACTTTCGCTCGACAGGCTGAGTTAGTAAACTCCCATCGGTACCGATAACAGTTAATGGATTGCCATTGCTCCACCCCAGCTTGTAGATGCGTGAATTAGAACCATTGAGGATGCGGAGGCGGTAGACTCGCGTTGCCGCAGCCAGGGTGAAGTCAGGTTTACCATTGACGAAGAGCTGTTCGCCCAAAAAGCCCATCATACTGCTCATGTCACCCATGCCACTACCGGATCGATCTGAGTTATTCATCCCACCCATACCACCCATGCCGCTGTTTCGGGAAGTACCGATTTTACTGCCCAGATAGAGAAGTTGATTATTAGCATCTAGGGTACGATCTTGGAGGACGATCGGCACCTCATAAGCCCCTGAAGGTAGTTTAAGAGCGGCTTCTTCTGGATCTGTCACGATAAACAGCCCCGCCAAGCCAGCATAGGCTTGTTGCCCTGTCAGCATATCTGGATGCGGATGAAACCAATTCATCCCCGCCTGATTAATCACCTCAAATTCATAAACGTAGGTTTGTCCAGGCTCGATCGCAAACCGAGGATGTCCATCCATCTCTTCTGGCAAAATTAAGCCATGCCAATGCACGATGCTAGATTGCCCTTGAGGAAGATTGTTTTGGAAGTTTACCCGCACGCGCTGACCTGTTTGGACGCGAATAATCGGGCCTAAATAACTATCGGGAATGGCAGTCAGGCTAGTTGGATCGCCTTTAACTAGGGTTGCTGCATACGACCAAACTTGGGTCGGTTGTCCACCCAGGATTTGCACCGTTTTCGGTGCAGCCTGGAGATTAATTTCCAGATCGGGAATGAATTTTGGATTTGGGGTGCGGGCTACAGTGTTCTGTTCGGGTGTCTTCGTAGTAGAAGGTTGGGGCGAACAACTCGATAGTAGGCTGTGCATTCCGCTACTAAGGATCAGTCCGCCGACAAAGCCACTTCCTCGCATGAAGTTTCGACGAGTAAGGGGATGTTGTTGCGTGGCTTTAATTTGCATATAGATCGCATTTATAAATGCGTCCGTGAGGTTTTTTAATCTGTGAATTTTGACATATTCATTGAGGTTTTTTAATCTGTGAATTTTGACATATTCATTTTTAAATAATGATGCTTAGATGCCAAAGGCTTGTTTAACCTGACCCGACCAAGTTTTGATGCGCGACTCGGTTAAATCTCCTTGGTTATCTTCATCCAGTGCTAAACCGATGAATTTACCATCGCGTACACCCCGTGACTCACTAAAGTCATAGCCATCAGTCGGCCAAGAGCCAACAGTTTTCCCACCTAGCGCACTGATTTTTTCTTCAAGAATCCCGATCGCGTCCATGAAGCTATCAGGGTAGCCAGTTTGGTCGCCAACCCCAAA
>JANPJH010000007.1:0-9649 GCA_031425415.1 Chamaesiphon sp. VAR_61_metabat_425
ATTAATTTTACCAACCCGACTTTTATAGCCACTCAAAATTACAGCTACGTTGTATGTAGCTTTATTAATCCACGGTGCCAAATCTTTGGCACTGAGTGTATATTGGCGTTTGCCTTTGTCAAAGGTTTCGATCTGCACCCATATATCATATTTTTGCCAATAGGCAGAAACATAACCCATAACTTCGAGCCGATCCCAACTGGTAAATCGTTCGGGCGGATAATAAAAATAGCGTTCCCAATAGTATTGGGTAATCAGATCTGGCTTACCTAAGAGTTCGAGGATATTCTTGACAGTAATCTCTTCCAACCGATTTAAGACATATTCGATCGGAATACTGTCTCGACTGACTAATTGGACAATTGGCGTTTGCATCACGATTACGTCTTTGTGACGGCGATCGGGCGATGCTGGATCTGGGGTAATATAATTCCAGAGTTCGTTAAACTCATATTGAACGCTATCTGAAAATACGTTCAGGATATTTGCCCACCAGGAATATTGTTTGCGACTTACTGCGTCGGCAAGATCGCTGAAAAAATCAGCCCCGCGTCGAGCGAAGTTCCAAGTATCATTAAAAACAATATTTACCAAAAAACCTGGGTCTAGATCGCGATTGAGCGGTCGCCATCCCGCTGCTAATAAACCTTTATTTTGGGCATTGTTATTCTGGTTGAAATCACCGGATCCCATATTAGTTGTAGTTCCTAAAATTTGCTGCGGTGGCGGAAATAACGCTCTTTAGCTAAAGCATGATGATGGATGCTGAATTAGCCACTGCTGGTGAGAACTTGATTAAGAAATCATATACATTTGGGCTAAATCGATGAATACCTATTACAATAGGATTCGCACAGCCAATGGCTATAGATTTAACGATTCGACCATAACCTAGTCAGAAATTATCGTGAATACCCAAGATTTGTTTACTCTCGTTTTACTACTCTGCCCAGGGCTAGTCTTATCTGTCGCAATTATGCTCACTTTTGCAGCGGGTGGTTGATCGTCAGATGTAAGATTAGCCCCAATTAGAAGTAGCTGAAAACTTTGCTTTCAGTATTGATCGGTTGTTGGTTGATCGATTCGAGCGTGATTTGATTATGATCTATCGCTGTCGATCGCACTAGAACCAGTCAGCATTTCCTCTAACTCCATGCGTTGTTCCATTTGTCGCAGGAAGTAGCCTGTCATCATTGCCGAACCGAGTAGACTAGCCAGGTTATCTCGATCTGTGGTTACTTGGACGCTAAAGCCGTCACTAGGTAACATCCCCAGCAAACCTTGGATGTTATGGGTGATAATATCTTTCACCTGGGGGGTAGTTGCCTTAGCGATCTGCGCTAAGACTTCTGGGGATTGATGTTGGAGATACTTGAGTAATTGGTTTACTGGGGCATCTTCAGATTTGTGTTCCAGAAAATCAGGATTGAATGCCATTATAACTTTGATAAATCGAAGTTGTTATTGGTTAATGTAGCCGACCGACGCAATACAATTAAGCTTGTGCAGATTCCTTTCTAGCATAACATAGTGATATCGGCGGTGGGATTTGTCCAACTCTTGTTATTGTGCCCTCAGCACGGTTATCCTCACTCACAATCAGAGGATAGGGAATTGGAGATGGGGGGTGGAGAGTACTTAAATTAACGTTAAGTTGCTAATTCTGGATTTTGGACTAATTCAGGTTGCTGGGTGGGGAAATCCGCTACTTCTGGGGAGGATAGGGGCAGCTCTTGCTGGAGTTGGGTTGTTGTTTCGCTAGAGTTAGTCGAGAGGGGTAAATCTTTAAGTTCGTAAGTGCGGTTAAATTTATCTGTCACTTGCAATAATGAAGAGCGGCTACCAGCTTGACGACGCTTGCGAATGAAGCCAACTTCGACGAGTTCTTGAACGTGTTGATAAGCTCCACTGCCGCGTAATTCTACCAGTTCGCTTTGGGAAATTGAACCCTTGATCGCGATCGCGGCTAAAGTTCGTAATGCACCCGTGCCAATTTCGGCCGGAACTAGTTTATCAATCAAAGCTTGAAATGAACCGCGCAACTGGAGTGTGTAACCAATGGGAGTTTCGACTACTTCCAGGGCACTATCTCGGTGCGCGTAGTCATCCATCAACTCCATCATCGCAGTTTCCGCTGCATCTCGATCGCACTGGGCACATTCAGCAATGGTGGCTAAATCGAGAGGTTGTCCCTTGAGATATAAAATAGCTTCGATTTGACTGGCGAGACGAAACATTTAATAAATTATGAATTATCTTATAAACTGGGTGAATACTCGATTATGACTCGATTAGCACCAATTCACGATCTTCTGCGGCCATTTCTTCGAGTGATTGCCAGCCTGGTTGCCACTGAGTGCGATCTTTGAGTGCTTGAGCATTGATCCAGAACCGAACTTCTGGGTCGCAAGATGCTACCATTTCAGCAAATACCCACTTACCGTTGTGTTTGCGGTTGACTGCTTGAAAGTGCCGCCAGCCCCACATCGTTTGAGTTGCCGTCCATTTTGAACCTAATAAATAGGGAAATTTTTGTTTTTTTGCCACGATTTGTACTCGATACCACCGCTAGTATAACCAATTCGACCTCTGACTATGGCAAAGTATCATCTGCCAGCGATCGTCGCTGGTTACGCGCTCGGCAACTTTTTGATGGCAGAGGAAGATGAAGATCTGCGATGGTATTCCAGTCGCGAACACGCGCTCATCCCCTTAGATGAGCGTTTTCGCTATCCGAAATCTCTGCGCCGAGTGATTAACCAAAACCGGTTTACAGCCAGGATAAATGGGGATTTTCAAGATGTAGTCGAAGGTTGTGCCGATCGAGCAACAACGTGGATTTCCAGCGAACTCAAGGAGATTTACTGGGAATTGTATCAGACCGGGGTGGCACACAGCTTTGAAACTTGGCAGGGAGACAAACTAGCCGGGGGAGTACTTGGGATTACGCTCGGCGGCGCATTCATCGGAGAATCGATGTTCTTTAACATTCCTGACGGCTCGAAGGTGGCAATGGTGCTACTAGTCGAGCATCTCCGCCAGCAGCAATTCAGCTTATTTGATGCCCAGATGCTCAATCCTCATCTCGAACGTTTCGGCGCATATTCGATCGATACTAGCTCCTATCAAGATCTCTTACAAATCGCGATTAGGCAAAACTGCACGTTTAACACTACCCCAATGAATCAGCCCCAAAATGCGCGATAGTGATAACTTCAGGTATACCCAGATCGACTAATTCCAGATGGCAGTAGTAGCAAAGCAGAATAATGTTGAAGGAGATTCTGCCCAAGGTGTACGGGCAACAGAAGCTAGATCAAAAATCCCTGGGTGGGTTAATCGATTAAATTGGTTCGATTAAATTGGGTAGTGCTGAAGCAGTAGCGCAGGACTTACTCGGACAAGTTTATGAATACTTTTTGGGGCAATTTGCCCTGGCTGAAGGTAATAAAGGCGGACAGTTCTGCGTTCTGGTGCAAGATGTGAGTAGATCGATTCGACAAATCAATCTACTCATGGGTTCAATTATGAGTTAAGCAGGAGTAGATCTATCAAGATTCGATCGAGACTTTCGAGACGATCGAGTAAAATACGATGGGGAAATTTATTTAAGATCGAACCTCTGCTTCTTTTGTGTCTCCGTGTTGATTCTCCACTTGGGGTGTTTCCATCATCAGGACATCCAGCCAGCGCGAATCGCTGCGGTAAAAAACACTATCTTCGCAGCACCTAATAATATATGAAAAAAGCTACTGTCATTGGATTGGGTCGATCGGGTATCGCCGCCGCTAAACTGTTAACAAAACATGGTTATGCTGTCACACTCAGTGATAGCAATTGTAACCCCAGCCTAGAAGCGCAACAGCAACAATTGGTACAAATTGGGATTGCGGTGAAATTAGGCGACAAATTTAGTCCTAGTGCTGAGATAGATCTGATTGTCGTCAGTCCTGGTGTGCCTTGGGATATTGCGCCCCTCGTGCAAGCGCGAGCAATGGGGATAGACACGATTGGGGAAATGGAATTAGCATGGCGATATCTCCAAAATATTCCCTGGGTAGCAATTACCGGAACGAATGGCAAGACAACGACAACAGCTTTAACTAATGCAATTTTTCAAGCTGCTGGACTTAATACGGTAGCCTGTGGAAATATCGGTTTTGCTGCGTGTGAATTGGCATTGCTCGAAACTCCACCAGCTTGGATTATTGCCGAAATCAGTAGTTATCAAATCGAATCGACTACCACCTTAACCCCAGAGATTGGTGTGTGGACAACCCTGACTCCCGATCATTTGGCGCGTCATAAAACGGTTGCAAATTACGCAGCAATTAAAGCAAAATTATTACGCAGTTCGCACCACCAAATCCTGAATGGTGACGATTTTTACTTACATGATTCAGGTAAATCTGATTGGCAAAATGCAACTTGGACGAGTGTTAAAGGTAAACAATATTTGCAAGGAAACCCCGAACTAGGAATTTGGATCGAGAACGATCGCGTCATCTTTCGAGGTGAAGAAATTCTGGCCGCTAGTGCTTTGAAAATGCCTGGAGATCATAATCTCCAAAATCTATTACTCGCTGTGGCTGTAGCTAAAATTGCGGGGATCGAGAATAACGCGATCGCCAGTGCAGTTGCTAATTTTCCTGGTGTCGCCCATCGACTTGAATACATCTGCACCTATGAAGGTGTCGATTATATTAATGATAGTAAAGCGACTAATTATGATGCCGCAGATGTGGGATTGACAGCCGTAAAAGCTCCGGCAATCTTAATTGCTGGCGGCGAAGCAAAAGAAGGCGACGATCTGGCTTGGTTAAATACAATTAAACAAAAGGCTGTGGCGGTATTATTAATTGGTGCAGCAGCGTCTCAGTTTGCTAAACGGTTAAAAGAAGTTGGATATAATAACTTTGAAATAGTCGAAACGATGGCAAACGCCGTCACTCGATCGAGTGAACTCGCTAACCAAACCGGAGCTAAAGTTGTATTATTATCGCCCGCCTGTGCCAGTTTCGACCAATACTCCAGTTTTGAGCATCGCGGCGATGACTTCCGAGAACTATGTCAATCTCAATTCTCTGTCTGATCGTCTAACCCAAGTGGTGAGAGAGTAGAGGTTAGAAAGAGCAGGTTTAGGTAACTAATTCCAACTTGGAGTCAACCTTGGACAAACCTGCCCAAACCTACCAGCACCCTGAAGATCGCTTCATTCCAGCAGCACTGAAATATGACCCCAAGGTTAATGGTGGGGATAGAATCAACACATTCTAACGAAACGCTGGCTGATAACCCCGCCAAACCCCAACTAAAATCCCCTGAAGTTGAACCTGAGCAGCCTCAGCCTCGATCGGTTTGTACTTGGGATTCGCCGGTTTGAGCGTAATCATCTCACCATGACGATGATAGCGTTTGAGCGTCGTTCCTTGACCTTCAACCCGCGCCGCGACGATCGTGCCGTTTTTGACCTCGGCGGAGTCTTTAACAGGCTGCATAATCACCATATCGCCTTCTGTAATCAGATCTTCGATCATACTGTCTCCCATTACTTGCAGCGCAAAGTAATCTGACTGGTAAAACATCGAGGATAGGTCCAATTTTTCATGATTATCGGTGAAAGGCTCGACTAATCCCCCCGCCGCAATCGTGCCAAAAATCGGCACCCCACTAGCAGCATATTTAAGAATTTTAATCGTCCGTGCTTTCCCCTCGGCCCATTCGATAAAACCCTTGTTGCGGAGATGTTCCAACCGACTTTGGATCGGTGCAGGAGATTTGAGGTTCATTGCCAGCATCATCTGGCGAATTGATGGGGCATGTTGATTATCGCGGATATATTCAACCAGCCAGTTATAAAGTTCTTGCTGTGCTTTTGTTAATTCCATGAGTCGATTACCGTTCAATTTAATTGGGATTTTGACAATATATAACTACTATAGATCTGTCGTACTATTAAAATCCGTTTTTGTCTAGTAGTTTGGGAAAGTTTTTTTTAATTTAGCTAGATTAACCTTCGATCGCGCCCAACAGCCGGAGCGTTTGGCGTTGTCCCGGCACTGAACACAATATTCATAATCCAGCCTTGATGACTGGACAGGGGTGGCAAACATTCGCCAAAATCGCATCAGTATGGCCCTGGAGCGATAGCCAGAGTAAATCATCTCCGAGTCTTGTTCGGTTCCACCAGATGAACCAGCAATATTCGGTTTTTTTATGCCGCCTTGTGTGACAAGATCGGACTATAATCGCATCATAGCCAGCGATGATGCTACCCCCTTTTTCTCCCATGAACCTAGCCCTCCAAATTGGAGATACTCGAATTCCCTGCGATCGAGTCTTGCAGCAACTATATGACTCCCAATTATTACCCCAATTATTGCGGGAAATGGTCATCGATGAACTAATCGATCGAGTGGCTAGGGAAAATCAGATCGACTTGATTCCAACCCAGGCGGAATTCGACCAGCTTTCGGCCCAAGTTGCCAGCATTGCCCCATTTCAGGGGATGAACTCAGAGCAAATCGAGACAATTACCCGCCGTACACTCAAGCTCCATAAGTTCAAACAAGCTGGGTGGGGACATAAAGTTAGTAGTTACTTTCAAACGATTCAATCCCAACTTTATCGCGTTTCCTACTCCATCCTCCAAGTCGAGGACGGGTCCCTCGCTCAAGAATTATTTTTTCGGATTCAATCTGGGGAACAATCTTTTGCCGAACTAGCGGTTGAATATTCTCAGGCTGATTCGGCTCAGCGGGGAGGACTAGTCGGTCCCATCCTCAGCCGCGAGATTCCCGCCGCGCTCGGTCAAGTCCTCCAAAGACTTGCCCCTGGCGAATTATCCCCCCTGTTCCGAATCGATAATTGTTATGGTTTTATCCGGTTGAATGACGCGCTCCCGCCGCAACTTGATGAGAACATGCATCAAGTTCTCCTCGACGAGCTATTTGAGAGCTGGATTAAAGAACAGATTGCCACCGAAATCGGTACAAATGGGGAAATCTCCATCTCCCCCACCACCACACTCGTCGAGCAGCCACCAGAACCCGCCCCTGCCACAACGACCAGAATCGACGGGAATGGCAGCATGGATGATTCTTCACCACTAGCCGATCTCTTCGCCCCTGACTTTGCCTATCGAGAGCCAGAAGTTCTGACAACACCACCACAAATCCAGCCTAATGACACCCCAGAAGTCACAGTAGTAACCGAACCAGAACACCAAGATCTCAAAATTTCGACGGGCTTCTTTTTCCCAAATCGACAGAAAGATCCCACTCTTCCAGCCGCCGAACCAACCACCCTTACAGCCGCAACAGCACCAGCCGCAGACACTGGCAGCACCTTCGTCTTACCCCCAGATCTGGAAGCAACAACTCCGCCGATCATCGAAGCTCAATATCGATCGCGTAAACTTGCGATCGGCATCGCACTGCTCGCCACCATCTCCCTGAGCGCGATCGCCATCCGTCAATATCTGAGCCAATCTCCACGCCCTCAACCCGCAGCACCAAGCATTACCCCCAATCCCAAACCAACCAACTCAACTCAGACCACCGATCTGCCACCATCCCTCGCCACCGCACGGACATTTATCCAGCCTGGCGATGCAACTTCCCACTATCAGGCAATTTTAATCGCCCAGAAAATTCCCGCAACCGATCCCGCCGCCGCCGAAGCACAGCAAGCGATCGATCTCTGGTCCCAAGAAATCTATAAAATCGCCCAAGGCTATGCTGACAAAAAACTGTGGCGAATTGCGATCGGTACCGCTAAAATGATCAAGCCAAATACCAGCAGCTATAGTGCGGCTCAAGTCTCGATGTCTGAATGGCATCGCCAAGAATAAGCTGCATCAATAGAGTCGAAAATCGCTGGTTAGTTCGGAAAACCGCACACAGATTGAGCAGAATCCGTTTAGCACTCCTAGCCATAGAGTGCTAAATTTTGGAAGAGATGAATTAAAAAAAATAATATGGCAAAAATCATAGCGTTTAACGAAGAATCCCGTCGTGCCCTCGAACGGGGTGTCAACGCCTTGGCTGATGCGGTCAAGATTACGTTGGGTCCCAAAGGGCGTAACGTGCTATTAGAGAAGAAATTCGGCGCGCCCCAGATTGTCAATGATGGGATTACCGTCGCCAAAGATATCGAATTATCCGACCCGCTGGAAAATACTGGGGCGAGATTAATTCAAGAAGTCGCGGCTAAGACTAAAGATTTGGCGGGAGATGGTACCACTACAGCCACCGTCCTCGCCCAAGAAATGATTCGGGAAGGCTTGAAAAACGTTGCGGCTGGTAGTAATCCAATTGGCATCAAGCGCGGCATGGATAAAACTGTTGCGCTGCTGGTTGCGGAGATTGCTAAACTAGCTAAACCTGTTGAAGGGAAAGGAATTGCCCAAGTAGCCAGCGTTTCTGCCGGGAACGATCCTGAAGTCGGCGAAATGATTTCCGCTGCCATGGATAAAGTGACCAAAGATGGCGTAATTACTGTTGAAGAATCCAAGTCCCTGACGACCGAATTGGAAGTAGTCGAAGGGATGCAGATTGATCGCGGTTATCTCTCCCCTTATCTTGTCACCGATCAGGAACGGATGATCGTTGAATTTGAGAACGCCCTGATTCTGATTACCGATAAAAAAATCGGCTCGATTCAAGATTTAGTGCCTATCCTCGAAAAAGTTGCTCGCGCTGGCAAACCCCTGCTGATTATTGCTGAAGATCTCGAAGGGGAAGCTCTGGCTACTCTGGTTGTGAATAAAGCACGCGGTGTATTGAGTGTAGCTGCAATTAAGGCTCCCAGTTTTGGCGATCGCCGCAAAGCCATGTTACAAGATATCGCCATTCTCACTGGCGGACAGATGATTTCTGAAGAAATCGGTCTGAGTCTAGATACTGCCACCCTAGAAATGCTGGGTAGTGCAGCTAAAATCACGATCGAGAAAGAGAATACCATTATCGTTTCCCAGAATGGAAACAGCAGCGATATCCAAAAACGGATCGCTCAACTCAAGCAACAACTAGCTGAAACAGATTCCGTCTACGATACCGAAAAACTCCAAGAACGGATTGCTAAACTAGCTGGTGGTATCGCCGTAATTAAAGTTGGTGCAGCGACAGAAACCGAACTCAAAGATCGCAAACTACGGATCGAAGATGCTCTTAGTGCGACCAAAGCAGCCGTAGAAGAAGGGATCGTACCTGGTGGTGGCACTACCTTGATTCATCTGTGCAAAAAAGTAGAAGAAATCGCCGCCAGTTTCACCAATGCTGAAGAAAGAATCGGTGCAAATATCATTTCCAAAGCACTTGAGGCACCCCTGCGTCAAATTGCCAATAATGCCGGTGTCGAAGGTTCGGTAATTGTCGAACAAGTTCGCGCTGCTGCGGATAATATCGGCTACAACGCGGCGACGAACGTCTTTGAAGACTTACTCGCTGCTGGTATCGTCGATCCGGCTAAAGTTGTCCGTTCGTCCTTGCAAAATGCCGTTTCGATCGCCGGACTAGTCCTAACGACTGAAGCCTTGATCGTTGAGAAGCCCGAACCTAAAGCTGCTGCTATGCCTGACATGGGCGGTATGGGTGGTATGGGTGGTATGGGCATGTAAATGCCAGTCGCTTGCTAGTCTGCGGCATGC
>JANPJH010000008.1:0-3910 GCA_031425415.1 Chamaesiphon sp. VAR_61_metabat_425
TTCCGCTAGCCGAGCGTAAAGCGATCGTCAGTGCGAGTGATATTTCTGAGAAAATGGTGGGGGAAGGGAAGGAAGTCGCGGCTCAACTATTTGGGAATAATGATAACCCGAGCTTCAGCGTTAGCGATCTCGAAAGCCTCAGCGGTAGCTATCATACCGTAATTTGTTTAGACGTATTGATTCACTATCCTCAAGCCAAGGCTGGCGAAATGATTTCGCATCTCGCATCGATGGCTCAATCGCGACTGATTATTAGTTTTGCACCCAAAACTCCCTGTTTTAGTCTGCTCAAAAAGATTGGTAGTTTTTTCCCTGGTGCGAGTAAGGCTACCCGCTCTTATCTCCATAAAGAAGCAGATGTCGTCAAAATTTTGGAAACACAAGGCTTCACCATCAATCGTAAGGCAACGACGAAAACTCGGTTCTATTTTTCGTGGATGTTGGAAGCGGTAAAGTAGGGAACTTAGTTACTTACTTCAAAGATCGAACTAATTTTAAAAACTAAATCTCAGGAATTTACATGTCTAAAGTATTATTTAATCACTTAAAGTCTTGGAGGAGATCGCTAGTTACGGCAATCTTAATTTTTGGCTGTTCATTTTTATTAGCTCAACCAGCAATAGCGGGAATTGATGACGATCGATATGATGGTAATGTATTTGTGCTTTACGCTGGAAATGGATCGCTAGTACCGGCAAGAATCTCCTTAGCTGATTCTTTAAAGGCACATAAACCAGCTATGTTAGTTTTTTATGTGGATGATAGTAGTGATTGTAAGAAATATTCTGGTGTTGTTTCACAACTCCAAGCTTATTATGGCAAAGCCGCAAGTTTCATTCCTGTCAGTGTAGATAGTCTGGCTTTAGATACTAAGTATCCCAATACAGAACCAGGTCATTACTATACAGGTACCGTACCGCAAACTGTAATTATCGACCAAACAGGCAAAGTTCGTCTCAACGAAGCAGGGCAAATCCCACTGGAAAAAGTTGATGATGCCTTCCGCGAAGTTTTCGATCTCCTGCCTAGAAAAGAATCTGTTGCTCTTAAACGCCGCAGTTTTAACGAATATAACAGTGAATTGGCACAATAAATTGCAGGTTGGTTTCAGGCAAGTAATCCCACACCCAATCCTTCCAAATATTCAACTTTTAATCGATCAATAGTTGAATTTAAGTAGTCAAACAGATGTAAACGATCGCGTCATTAAAATCGCGATCGCTACTACTAAAAGCAGCTTCTATTTCTTGGCTCCTTGGATCTCCATTTGATTATTGCTCAAATCTACTCGATTTACTTTAAGATTTTGTTGCTGTAACTGTAAATCGATCGCCTGTTGAATCTTTGCTTCAGATACACCCAAATTTTCAGCAAGCTGAGAGATGGTAAATTTCATATTACCGACCTTAATTTGTGTTTCTTTATCAAACTTAATTCGACTCCCTTCAACGACTGGTTTTCCAGCAATCCCAATATAGACATCTCGATCTTTCAAAAAAGGCAATCTTTCGGTCACTTTACTTAATGCAGCCGCTTGACTACCTGGCGTCCCATTTCTGGCTAACCGATCTAAGTTGACCAATGCACCAGTATGAATGATTCCATCTTTAATATTAGTGTTAATTCCTGTGATTCCGGCTGGAACTTGGTTGTTTTTTTGGGAACTTGCCAGCTTAGCTACTACTAAATTATTAAGATCTCGATTGTTCAGTTTGACGGCAACTTTTTGACCAACTTTTGCTCGATTGATCGGCGTAGTTATTTTACTTTTACTGATTATTGCCTGCTCCGTAATCTGCCGCGAAGGTAATGGTATGCTTGGGCTATCTGGTTTGTTAGTAGAAATTGCTTTAATGTATTCATCTGGTAGCTTTGTTGCCTGCTGCCAGAGGTAATAACCCCCTCCACCACCGCCAATTAGGGCGAATAGAATTAATTTAATTAAAATCTTCTTCATCTTGAAAGTTTAAGCATCTCAATGCGAACAAAAAATGTTATTATTTAGTGATATAGTCTAATCTATCAAATTGTTTTGACTATCTAAACTAGATATAGTTACATAGAATATGACGATCTGGGTAAATCTGATAGCGATCGCCACTATGGTGTTTGGATTATGGCTTAATAATACCTGGATTGCCTCCGCAGGTTGTGCTCTAGCATTAGTAGTAGCTACCCCGATTATTTATCGAGGTCTCCGTCAAGAACTGCTAGATTCTTTGTCGCCATCACAACGATTGCAGTTAGTCGCCTCAATTACTGTTCTCATTGCTGTTGTTGGGTTACTTCAGATTTTTGGACTGTTTGGCTACCTTGCTAGCTTATCAGACAAAATTGACTGGGATGCTGTGGGTGCATCAGGAGAATGGGGTGGTGCCTTTGGTCAGATTCTGATTGCTATATTAGCAGTATATATCGCTTGGCGACAGTACATTATCTCTCGCGACTTGACGATCGAGCAAAATCGCTTAACCTCCCAACAAAATATTCTTACGCAGCAACAGACTATTGACACCTACTTCCAGGGAATTTCGGAGTTGGTGCTAGATGACGATGGGTTCCTTGAAGATTGGCCACAAGAACAAGCATTTGCCGCCGGACGAACTGCCGCATTACTCGGCAGTATTGATGCCGGGGGGAAAGCTAAGGTTCTACGTTTTTTGTCTCAGTCTAAACTATTGAGTCCCCTCAGACGCGATCGCCGGTTGGGTAGACCAATTCTCGATGGGAAAGGTGGCTATGATGAAGATCGCCTGTATGGAGTCCGTGTTATCGATCTAGGAGTTATGTTAGCAGGTGCCGACCTCGCGCAAACCGATTTACGTTGGACAGATCTTAGCGATGCCAATTTGATTAGAGCCAATCTATCCGGCTGCGATTTGATCAAAGCCAATTTATCGCGCACGATTCTGTATGACGTAAATTTAACCGGAGCAGATATCAAAGGTACCCGCTTTTTTTATGGTAGCGCGGAACTCGCCAGTCCCCGCAGTCGGAATGAATTACCCAACTTGGAAACAGGTCAGTTTACAGGTGCAGTGGTGGAAAATGCCGACTTTACCGATGTTCAAGAAATGTCGGAGGAGCAGCGTTTGTACTGTTGTCGGTGGTGCGGTGAGGCATCTCGTAAAACAATCCCTGGCGGTTGCGATGGGATTCCCCAACAGTTAGTTAAAAAACATTAGATCGGGATTGTGGGTAAATTAAGTTCATTACGATCGAGCTAAAGCATATTTTTAGAGGTGGATATTATGGTTAGTACTCAAATCCGTCTGCTGACGATCTCTGACTATCACCGGATGATTGAAACTGGAATTATCCATGAGGGAGAGCATATCGAATTAATTTCAGGGCAGGTATTTAATATGTCACCAAAAGGCACTCGACATACTCTTTGCACTCGGAATCTATTTAAACAGTTATTAAACTTAATTGATGATAGAGCAGATATCCAGAGCCAAGATCCGATTACCTTACCAAATAATAGCGAACCAGAACCAGATATTGTCATTGCTAGACTGCGAGAAGATAATTATCTTGACAGTCACCCCACTCCAGCCGATATTATTCTCGTGATTGAAGTTGCTGATTCTAGTCTTGATTTCGATCGCAATACCAAAGCACCACTCTATGCAGAAGCAGGAATTAGAGAATATTGGATTGTGAATTTAATCGACGATCGATTAGAAATATACAGTCAGCCAGCAGCATCTATCTACACTAATACTCAAATTATTTTACCAACTCACACTCAAATTATCCCAAGCAGAGAGTTCGTTAAGTTACCTGAATTTCCAGAAATCACGCTGAAGATTAACTCTATCTTTCCTGCTAAAAAATGATAGTCGAGAGTATGACTATTTCAATCAGGCAATTTATATTGAGCCACAATCTTCTTCGCAAACTCTGG
>JANPJH010000009.1:0-10092 GCA_031425415.1 Chamaesiphon sp. VAR_61_metabat_425
TTACGAATGTTTGCACCTACTACTACGATTATGGTAGATAGAATTATTTCCCTGGCAATTCAGTTAATCGATCCTCAACATCTCAGAAATTGGTTTGCTAATTGCTGCTACTGTACCTCATGACAACCGGAAGTGCTGTATTCTTAATCCCCCCAAAAAAGCTCCTGGGGTTTTTACTGTTGCTAGCGGATGTACTACTTACTTGCTTTCAGCCCTTAACCGAACCGTATTGGAAGGCATTTTTGGAGCGGGGCAGCAACTAGTGCGGAGGTTTTCTCTGCAATCGCTGCTAGATAAATTAGCACACAAAAATCACAGGATATCCTAACTGGATGCCCTGTGAGGGATTGGTGATTACCAAATTTAATATCCACACCGATGGTAGCTATTAACTATGGTTTTTGTTGTGGTTGAATTTTGCCTTTTTTCACTAGCACCTGATAGATTAAAGCTGCGGCATCCGCTCTAGTAGCAGTTTTGACTGGTTTGAGCAGATTTTTAGTTCGATCTTTAATCGTCAATCCAGCATTTACTGCGGCTGCCATTTTTTCTCTGGCATATTTGGGCATTTCCTTGGCATCGGTAAATTTACTCAATACCTTATCGGTACTAGCTGGTGGATTTAGTTTCATTCCTTTAGCTAGTGAAATCTGCAATTGAAACCGTGGAATCTTTTGATTTGGGAAAAACTTGGTAGGTGAATAGCCAGTCATAAAGCCCAATTGTACCGATTTATCGATCGCTTCTTTGCGGGGATAATCGCTAGGAATATCTTTAAAGTTAGCTGTGGTAGTAGTAGCTGGTCGATCGGCAAATGCTCGATCGAGCATTTTGGCATATTCGCCTCTAGTAATCGGTTTGCTCGGATCGAATTTACCACTACCAAAATCATCGAGAATGCCGCGCTTTTGTAACTCGGTAATGTATGTTTCACCCCAAAACTGTTTGGGTACATCGGTAAATTTTGGCGTTTTGGCAACGGGTGCGGCTGGTGGCACGACAGTGGGCAGAACGACGGGTGCAACAGCAACTGGAGCGGGTACGGTAGTTTTCGGTGGCTCGGCGGGTACTTCCACTGTCTTGACGATCGTCGTTGGCGTTGGACTAAATATGTCCACATACCACCAATAGCTTTGTCTTCCTTCCACTGTCTTGACGATCGTCGTTGGCGTTGGACTAGGTATAGTAGTTACTGGCTGCGGATTGTGTCTATCTCTCTTTGCAACGCTGGCAATGGTTTTGACGATCGTCGTTGGCGCTGGACTAGGTATAGTAGTTACTGGCTGCGGATTGTGTCTATCTCTCTTTGCAACGCTGGCAATGGTTTTGATGGGTTTGCCACTACCGAGCAATCCAACTTTATTCTCACTGAGATTGCTAATTCCGCCTTCCAAATCCAACTGACGATACTTCTGTCCGATTACCCAGAAAAATACCATTCCAATTCCTGTCAACGCAACGACGATCGCAATTAATTCATCAAAAGCACTCAAGCGTCTCCGGCGATAGGGATTGGGCGTGGGATTAGGTGAATTAGTCATAATATTTATCTCCTCTTCTGGCTCATCATGTTTATTGACTGCCCATTTGTTAACTAAAAATGCTTTAGTCTCAGCATTTTCACGTTTGTAGACGGCTAGTTCTCGAATACCTGCTGGGGCAATTAGTTCGATCTGTTTGCCTAAATTTGCTGCTAAGTCCTGTGCTTCGAGAAATTCTTTAGTTTGGACGATCACTGAGAGCGTTTCACCTTCGATTTCGATGAAAAATTCAACTGCTTTTAAATCGAGGCTGGTGCAGATGTCTCGTACTTGCTGCTGAATTTCTTCGGGATTGAATCGATCTTGTTGTTTCGATGAAGCTTTGCTTGATTTCTTGTCGATCGATTTAGTCGGATCTCGATCTGCATTAGCACCCCCATTTGTTTTAGCCGCAACCTTTGAAGCTATTGATGGCCCTTGCTTGTCGAGTGCCATTTCTTTAATTAGAAATGCTTTGTTTTCAGCAGTTTTGCGTTTATAAACAGCTAATTCTAAAATATTTGCAGGGGCGATCTGTTCGATTTGTTTACCTAACTGTGCGGCTAAATCCTGCGCTCCCAAGAATTTCTTAGTTTGCAGTGTCAGCATCAGGGTTTCGCCATCGAGTTCTAGAAAAAATTCGACACCTTCTATATCGAGACTGGCTAACGTGTCTCGCACACAATTGTTAATCTCGACTATTTCCGGTCGTTCTGGGATCCCGTTAACACTGGGCGAAACTTCAGGTGATGATGACATAATAGATTAAGTCTGATGGGCGGATCGGATTACCTCTCAAGTTTAGCTGATTGACGGACAAACTTTAATAAAACGAAAATATTAATGTTCAAAACCTCATACTGTTACCTGTAGCGACCTGCAATAGTAATCGGTCAGGACTGCAATCATCGCGATTTCGATCTCAAGCATTTAGTATTGTGGGTCGCTACAGCTATCGATCGATTTCGGTTTTGATGGTTAAAAGAAAGACATTATACCAAAATCATTTCGATCTTTATATTCAGCTTCTATTGAAGGTTGTTCGCTGTCCACAAGCTGCGGCACGAGAGATTTGTAATTATTGAAAATCGACTCTCCAGGTATCTTGAGCGAAAACTCTTTGGGCAGCAAGTAACTTTTAGGATTGTAAAAATTGCGAATACTTTGTAATGTTCGATAAGCTGGTTTCCATCGTTCGATCGAGGCGATGAAGCGCTTAAATTGACGAGCCGTGTCTTGCTGCTTATTTTCCAACGCCATGAAATAAAAAATTTGCAAGAATCCCTCAGGATTGGCGAAATTTTTCGGTATATCAACAATGGCAGCCAAATGTTCTAGTGCCTCAAGCTTGAGCATGATGTCTGGCAATAAAACATGACTATCTGTGAGATCCATTGACTCGAATTTAGTCATTAAATCATTGATAGCGCGGATTAATGCGTAGCTAAACATTTCATAGCGTTTAAACTGACCGAGCAACTGTAATGCATACTCGGCATGAGATAGTGCGACAAGGGAACTAACATAAACCTGGAGCGCACTTTTGCCTTCCTCTGTGGGAATATCAGGAAGAGTGGTGGTAAGTTTGGCTTCAATCTGTTGACGAAAGTCTTCTCCAAGAATATTTCGCTCGATCAGATCTTCGGCAAACTGGTATAACTCTTGTTGCTTACGTGCTAAATATCGAGCTTCCACCACGAAAATTTGGTCGAAGTGGCGTTTACTAGCAATGGCTATTTGCAGAAATTGAATACTTTTATAGAGTCCATTTTCTCTAGAAGAAATTAACCCAATTTTGAGCTTCAAATAGTTAATAAATTCTCGATCGGTAAACTTTTCATTGTCTGTTTCCTGAACTTGCTTTGCTAGGACAATAATTTTCTTAAATTCCTGGTTATGATTAAATATGTCACTATCTGGGACAGAATTTTTATAAACCTTAACCTTTGGTTTTGAAAAGAAGAAGCCCTTCAAAGTGAATAAGACTAAAACAGTGCCAATCCCTATTTGGGCGGTTAGGGGTAAATTGAAGTTGGGAAATTGAAATGGAGGATCGCTTTTGGGTGTTTGGACGGGTACAGTCTCGGTTACTTGGGTATTGTAAGACTGTTGAAAAACGATAAAAGGGTTGAAATACTTAGGCATATTGGCTGGTTACTGTAATATCTCCTATGTTTAGATTACCCAGTAATATGGACAAAGTTACAATGCCGTACCATCCGAAGATCGAGCGCTGACATCGAGATCGATTGACAGTCGATCTCGATGTCATTGTTGGAGGATGATAGCCGCAGCAATCCGATCGACTTACTGCTGACGGCATGAAACCTTTGCTAGCTTTCTTGTGTGTGATTGCCGTCGATTTGTTGAGATTGACTTATTTGCATCGCACTCAGCCACAAATGCCTGTTAAAGATGTGCTGACTTCTGTCCAAATTGATGTCCTCTCCGCTAAATCTCCTCAGTTACCCGCCGTGTTGACCGTTGGTTGGGCGATCGATGCTACCAGCTATTCTGCGTCAGTGGGGGAAAGACTTCAGCTAACTGTCATCATCGGAATTGATGCAGATAGCGCGTTCCAAACCTCTGCTAATCGCCCAAACCCGATCGATTCATAGCCACTAGCCTCATACCTTTGCACCATTTGTTCTTTGATACCTAGTTTGGCGGCTAGCTCCTTTTGAGTCATCCCCAAACTAATCCGTTTTTGAATTAAGACTTTGGGTAAATCTTCGATCGCACCCATTGTAATTTCGACCTTCCCCGCTTTAAGGTCATCATATGCTTGGAGTTCCATCTGCATTCGATCGATTTGCGTCTGAAAGCTGTTTTGCATTGCTGCTAGTTGGTTGGGTGGGATATCTGGTTGTTCTAGCAATTTATCGATAACCTGTTGCAGCTTATCGATCTCGCCTTTAGTGACTTTATATTGATGTTCGTTTTGAATCATGACTAATTACCTCGTTATATCAAAGCTTCTCAGATCGATCTCCACGATCCCGATTGGTTCTCCATCGCGATTTTTTTGCAAAAATCCCTGAAATGCCGACATGAAATCCATCCGCAGCTCACAGCCAAAACGGGCGTGTTGTTCGTCGATATCCTGAAAAACCGGATCTAGCGCACTGCTATCGATACTCATCCCATCAAAACAGCCGTCGATGTCGTTGGAACGTTCCTTATTAGTGATAAAACTACCACCGATGTAGATAGTCTGACAACCAGAGCGAACGAGTAGTTTGAGGGCAAACATCAAGCCAGACAAAAGGTTAACGCGCCGAGAGTTGTACCCGTATCGCTCCCAAAAATCTGTCCAACTCATTGCCCAAATTCCAGGTGGTAGGTAGCCGCTCTCTGTAAATGGGGGCATTCATTTGGTTCTCCATCGAATATGACAACAGAGCTTCGCTCTTCCCCAGATTAACACAACTTTTTAGTTGGAGTAAGATTAGTACAACTTTTTTATAAAGACAAACGATCATCGCTTGCCTTCATCCAAAATAATTACTGCATTACTGCATTGAGTACTCAATGCAGTAATGCAGTAATTATTTTGGATGAAGGCAAGCGATGATCGTTTGTCTTTATAAAAAAGTTGTACTAATCTTACTCCAACTAAAAAGTTGTGTTAATCTGGGGAAGAGCGAAGCTCTGTTGTCATATTCGATGGAGAACCAAATGAATGCCCCCATTTACAGAGAGCGGCTACCTACCACCTGGAATTTGGGCAATGAGTTGGACAGATTTTTGGGAGCGATACGGGTACAACTCTCGGCGCGTTAACCTTTTGTCTGGCTTGATGTTTGCCCTCAAACTACTCGTTCGCTCTGGTTGTCAGACTATCTACATCGGTGGTAGTTTTATCACTAATAAGGAACGTTCCAACGACATCGACGGCTGTTTTGATGGGATGAGTATCGATAGCAGTGCGCTAGATCCGGTTTTTCAGGATATCGACGAACAACACGCCCGTTTTGGCTGTGAGCTGCGGATGGATTTCATGTCGGCATTTCAGGGATTTTTGCAAAAAAATCGCGATGGAGAACCAATCGGGATCGTGGAGATCGATCTGAGAAGCTTTGATATAACGAGGTAATTAGTCATGATTCAAAACGAACATCAATATAAAGTCACTAAAGGCGAGATCGATAAGCTGCAACAGGTTATCGATAAATTGCTAGAACAACCAGATATCCCACCCAACCAACTAGCAGCAATGCAAAACAGCTTTCAGACGCAAATCGATCGAATGCAGATGGAACTCCAAGCATATGATGACCTTAAAGCGGGGAAGGTCGAAATTACAATGGGTGCGATCGAAGATTTACCCAAAGTCTTAATTCAAAAACGGATTAGTTTGGGGATGACTCAAAAGGAGCTAGCCGCCAAACTAGGTATCAAAGAACAAATGGTGCAAAGGTATGAGGCTAGTGGCTATGAATCGATCGGGTTTGGGCGATTAGCAGAGGTTTGGAACGCGCTATCTGCATCAATTCCGATGATGACAGTTAGCTGAAGTCTTTCCCCCACTGACGCAGAATAGCTGGTAGCATCGATCGCCCAACCAACGGTCAACACGGCGGGTAACTGAGGAGATTTAGCGGAGAGGACATCAATTTGGACAGAAGTCAGCACATCTTTAACAGGCATTTGTGGCTGAGTGCGATGCAAATAAGTCAATCTCAACAAATCGACGGCAATCACACACAAGAAAGCTAGCAAAGGTTTCATGCCGTCAGCAGTAAGTCGATCGGATTGCTGCGGCTATCATCCTCCAACAATGACATCGAGATCGACTGTCAATCGATCTCGATGTCAGCGCTCGATCTTCGGATGGTACGGCATTGTAACTTTGTCCATATTACTGGGTAATCTAAACATAGGAGATATTACAGTAACCAGCCAATATGCCTAAGTATTTCAACCCTTTTATCGTTTTTCAACAGTCTTACAATACCCAAGTAACCGAGACTGTACCCGTCCAAACACCCAAAAGCGATCCTCCATTTCAATTTCCCAACTTCAATTTACCCCTAACCGCCCAAATAGGGATTGGCACTGTTTTAGTCTTATTCACTTTGAAGGGCTTCTTCTTTTCAAAACCAAAGGTTAAGGTTTATAAAAATTCTGTCCCAGATAGTGACATATTTAATCATAACCAGGAATTTAAGAAAATTATTGTCCTAGCAAAGCAAGTTCAGGAAACAGACAATGAAAAGTTTACCGATCGAGAATTTATTAACTATTTGAAGCTCAAAATTGGGTTAATTTCTTCTAGAGAAAATGGACTCTATAAAAGTATTCAATTTCTGCAAATAGCCATTGCTAGTAAACGCCACTTCGACCAAATTTTCGTGGTGGAAGCTCGATATTTAGCACGTAAGCAACAAGAGTTATACCAGTTTGCCGAAGATCTGATCGAGCGAAATATTCTTGGAGAAGACTTTCGTCAACAGATTGAAGCCAAACTTACCACCACTCTTCCTGATATTCCCACAGAGGAAGGCAAAAGTGCGCTCCAGGTTTATGTTAGTTCCCTTGTCGCACTATCTCATGCCGAGTATGCATTACAGTTGCTCGGTCAGTTTAAACGCTATGAAATGTTTAGCTACGCATTAATCCGCGCTATCAATGATTTAATGACTAAATTCGAGTCAATGGATCTCACAGATAGTCATGTTTTATTGCCAGACATCATGCTCAAGCTTGAGGCACTAGAACATTTGGCTGCCATTGTTGATATACCGAAAAATTTCGCCAATCCTGAGGGATTCTTGCAAATTTTTTATTTCATGGCGTTGGAAAATAAGCAGCAAGACACGGCTCGTCAATTTAAGCGCTTCATCGCCTCGATCGAACGATGGAAACCAGCTTATCGAACATTACAAAGTATTCGCAATTTTTACAATCCTAAAAGTTACTTGCTGCCCAAAGAGTTTTCGCTCAAGATACCTGGAGAGTCGATTTTCAATAATTACAAATCTCTCGTGCCGCAGCTTGTGGACAGCGAACAACCTTCAATAGAAGCTGAATATAAAGATCGAAATGATTTTGGTATAATGTCTTTCTTTTAACCATCAAAACCGAAATCGATCGATAGCTGTAGCGACCCACAATACTAAATGCTTGAGATCGAAATCGCGATGATTGCAGTCCTGACCGATTACTATTGCAGGTCGCTACAGGTAACAGTATGAGGTTTTGAACATTAATATTTTCGTTTTATTAAAGTTTGTCCGTCAATCAGCTAAACTTGAGAGGTAATCCGATCCGCCCATCAGACTTAATCTATTATGTCATCATCACCTGAAGTTTCGCCCAGTGTTAACGGGATCCCAGAACGACCGGAAATAGTCGAGATTAACAATTGTGTGCGAGACACGTTAGCCAGTCTCGATATAGAAGGTGTCGAATTTTTTCTAGAACTCGATGGCGAAACCCTGATGCTGACACTGCAAACTAAGAAATTCTTGGGAGCGCAGGATTTAGCCGCACAGTTAGGTAAACAAATCGAACAGATCGCCCCTGCAAATATTTTAGAATTAGCTGTTTATAAACGCAAAACTGCTGAAAACAAAGCATTTCTAATTAAAGAAATGGCACTCGACAAGCAAGGGCCATCAATAGCTTCAAAGGTTGCGGCTAAAACAAATGGGGGTGCTAATGCAGATCGAGATCCGACTAAATCGATCGACAAGAAATCAAGCAAAGCTTCATCGAAACAACAAGATCGATTCAATCCCGAAGAAATTCAGCAGCAAGTACGAGACATCTGCACCAGCCTCGATTTAAAAGCAGTTGAATTTTTCATCGAAATCGAAGGTGAAACGCTCTCAGTGATCGTCCAAACTAAAGAATTTCTCGAAGCACAGGACTTAGCAGCAAATTTAGGCAAACAGATCGAACTAATTGCCCCAGCAGGTATTCGAGAACTAGCCGTCTACAAACGTGAAAATGCTGAGACTAAAGCATTTTTAGTTAACAAATGGGCAGTCAATAAACATGATGAGCCAGAAGAGGAGATAAATATTATGACTAATTCACCTAATCCCACGCCCAATCCCTATCGCCGGAGACGCTTGAGTGCTTTTGATGAATTAATTGCGATCGTCGTTGCGTTGACAGGAATTGGAATGGTATTTTTCTGGGTAATCGGACAGAAGTATCGTCAGTTGGATTTGGAAGGCGGAATTAGCAATCTCAGTGAGAATAAAGTTGGATTGCTCGGTAGTGGCAAACCCATCAAAACCATTGCCAGCGTTGCAAAGAGAGATAGACACAATCCGCAGCCAGTAACTACTATACCTAGTCCAGCGCCAACGACGATCGTCAAAACCATTGCCAGCGTTGCAAAGAGAGATAGACACAATCCGCAGCCAGTAACTACTATACCTAGTCCAACGCCAACGACGATCGTCAAGACAGTGGAAGGAAGACAAAGCTATTGGTGGTATGTGGACATATTTAGTCCAACGCCAACGACGATCGTCAAGACAGTGGAAGTACCCGCCGAGCCACCGAAAACTACCGTACCCGCTCCAGTTGCTGTTGCACCCGTCGTTCTGCCCACTGTCGTGCCACCAGCCGCACCCGTTGCCAAAACGCCAAAATTTACCGATGTACCCAAACAGTTTTGGGGTGAAACATACATTACCGAGTTACAAAAGCGCGGCATTCTCGATGATTTTGGTAGTGGTAAATTCGATCCGAGCAAACCGATTACTAGAGGCGAATATGCCAAAATGCTCGATCGAGCATTTGCCGATCGACCAGCTACTACTACCACAGCTAACTTTAAAGATATTCCTAGCGATTATCCCCGCAAAGAAGCGATCGATAAATCGGTACAATTGGGCTTTATGACTGGCTATTCACCTACCAAGTTTTTCCCAAATCAAAAGATTCCACGGTTTCAATTGCAGATTTCACTAGCTAAAGGAATGAAACTAAATCCACCAGCTAGTACCGATAAGGTATTGAGTAAATTTACCGATGCCAAGGAAATGCCCAAATATGCCAGAGAAAAAATGGCAGCCGCAGTAAATGCTGGATTGACGATTAAAGATCGAACTAAAAATCTGCTCAAACCAGTCAAAACTGCTACTAGAGCGGATGCCGCAGCTTTAATCTATCAGGTGCTAGTGAAAAAAGGCAAAATTCAACCACAACAAAAACCATAGTTAATAGCTACCATCGGTGTGGATATTAAATTTGGTAATCACCAATCCCTCACAGGGCATCCAGTTAGGATATCCTGTGATTTTTGTGTGCTAATTTATCTAGCAGCGATTGCAGAGAAAACCTCCGCACTAGTTGCTGCCCCGCTCCAAAAATGCCTTCCAATACGGTTCGGTTAAGGGCTGAAAGCAAGTAAGTAGTACATCCGCTAGCAACAGTAAAAACCCCAGGAGCTTTTTTGGGGGGATTAAGAATACAGCACTTCCGGTTGTCATGAGGTACAGTAGCAGCAATTAGCAAACCAATTTCTGAGATGTTGAGGATCGATTAACTGAATTGCCAGGGAAATAATTCTATCTACCATAATCGTAGTAGTAGGTGCAAACATTCGTAA
>JANPJH010000010.1:0-61361 GCA_031425415.1 Chamaesiphon sp. VAR_61_metabat_425
AAATTACCCACTCTAGATCTTCTAATATCCACCGCCATTAGAGTTTATCGTTTGTCCGGTAATCCATTGAGCATCATCTGTTGCTAGCCAACCAATCAATCGCGAGGCATCTTCTGGTTTTCCCCATCTTCCTTGTGGATTAGCAGTGCGAATTAGTTCGTAAAGTTCGGCATCTGCCCAGCCTGTATCAGTCGCACCAGGGTTGACAGTATTTACGGTTATTCCGCGTGGAATTAGATGAGCGGATAAACTAAGGGTAAGTTGTTGTAATGCACCTTTGGCAGCAACATAGGCAAGCTCGCCAGGCATTGGTGTAAGCTGTTGTCCAGAGGTGAGCAGAATAACTCGTCCGCCAGAACTTTTGTGATGTTGAGCGGCGAAGGCTTGGGTTAATAGTAATGTTCCGCGCACATTAATTTGCAAATGTCGATCGATTTCTGCTGTGGTTAATTCTTCTAAATTACCCATCGTACTATAGGTATGATTCGCCACCAAAATATCGACATGTCCAAAGGTTTGAGCTGCCGCATTCATAATTTGTGCGGGTACAGCGGGATCGAGAAAATCTCCTTCAGCATGGGCAATCTTGGTGCCACATTCCTCAAGGTTAGTGATTAATGCCGAAATTCCGTCAGCATCGGCACCCCAAGATCGATCGGCATCATAAGGCGTGAAAGAATGGATGAAGATATCTGCACCTAGTGTCGCTAATCTTTGCGCGATCGCAAAACCAATTCCTTTCCGCCGACTATCGTGTATCTCATACAGATCGCTTTACTCGTTCTGCCATGTATAAATCAAACGTAGTGTAGTCACCTGATTTATAATCAGCACGAGCAGCTTGAATGTCGGCAATGTCATCAGGAGAATCTTCATCACCAGAGCATAATTCAGCTTCCACAAATTCCAAAAGCTGATGTTTTTCAGCGGTTCCCAGTGATGAAACTGCGTCTAGTAGCGATCGAAATGAAATATCTATTTTCACAGTGTTCTCAGACATTAGAATTTTCCTCGATATTTATTCATAAAATCGTCAAATATTATCCAAAAATCTCTAGTATTTTTCGATTACTCTAAATCCTCAGCATCACCCCCGACGACTACATCGCGAATCCGTAAACTTGGCCCACCGACACCGACAGCTAAACCACCTTGCCCAGCCTTCCCACAACCGCCGGATTCATCCCAGTAGAAATCATCGCCAATTCCTTCAATATCACCCAACGTTTTAAACACATTTCCCGATAAAGTCACGTCCCGCACTGGTTCGGCAATTTCGCCATTCCGAATCATCCACGCTTCACCCGCACTGAAGGTAAACATCTCCCCATTCGTCATGCCGCCTAACCAATTTCGGGCATATACGCCTTCTTTGATATCAGAAAATAAATCGGCAACGGGAGTATGACCGCGATCGATCCAAGTATTCGTCATTCGCACAATTGGCGGATAATGATAGTTTAAACACCGGGCATTTCCGGTCGCTGCTTCGTCTAACTTTCCGGCTGTCTCCCGCGAGTGGAGCCGTCCGACTAATACTCCATCTTCAATTAACTGTGTCGTCGTTGCTGGCGTACCCTCGTCGTCGTATAGATAACTTCCCCGATGTCCCTCTGGTGCAGCTCCATCGAAAATTTGTAATTCCTTACAGCCAAATCTTCGCCCCATTGTCATTACTTCTAACAGGTCGGGATTTTCGTACATCGAGTCTGCTTCGGAGAGGTGCCCAAATGCCTCGTGAACGAATAATCCAGTCAAAATTGGGTCGATGACGACTGTGTAAGCATTGCCCTTCACAGGTGGCAGCGAGAGTGCAGCTACGGCACGTTGAGCGGCACTCTCGACCTGGCGATCGAGTCCGATCAGGTCTTCGTAGGCTTTGCGGGATCCGAGGGTTTCCCGTCCGGTTTGGACTGTATCGCCATTCCTGGCAGTAGCAGCAAACCGCACCTCCATATCTACCCAGGATTGCTCGATTAGGGTACCCTCGGAGGTGGCGATGATAATGTGCTGGGTGGCATCCCCATAACGAACGGAAGTGGTCGCAATCCGGCTATCGGTACTTTGTAAAATCAAGTTGTAATGCTCGCACAGAGCCTTTTTATGGGCGATCGGAATTTGACGCGGATCGCTGCCGAATAAGGGCAAACTGCAACTAGTTTGAATAATCTCGATCGGGGCTAAAATCGTCTCATCTTCACCGATAATTCTCGCCGCCGCGATCGCTTCTTCAATCCGTTCGGCTAATGTCTCTAGCCGATTGAAGCTGGCAAAACCCCAGCCACCTTTGTAACACGCCCGAACTTGCCCGCCGATCGCCACATCCTCGCTAAGGGTCTCGACTTTATCGCCCCGAATCAGAATATCTGTTCCTTCTGACTCTTCTAATCTAATCGCCAGATAATCCACCCGATCGCGATAACGCTTAATTAAGTCACTCAGGCGGTTTTTGCTGTCAGCAATGATCGATGGCATGATAAGTTCTGAGTTATGGTTGCCGTTTCTTCCACGGAGAGGCACAGGAGGATGACTCGTATAGTGATTTTAGCGAATTATGGTCAAAGACAGTGGCGATCTCCTGACATTTAGGGGCAATTGATAAATTGTGACGATTCACCAAACACCTAGCGACCCATCCAAACAGCTAACCCACCTTAACTCAAGGTGGGTTAGCTGAATAAATTCAGGTATTTTCTTTATTTACATCGCCCTCAAACGGTTGTACGCCAGTTGCGGGGTATTTATCTCGATTGGGACCAAATATTCTCGCAGCCGCATCGGAAAAATAACCGATGATTTTGTCTAGCATGGTGGCAATTTTCATATCTAAGCCCCTGCATTAATATAGGTTAATAACTCGGTCTTTGATATTATCAATTATAGACTGTCGATACAGGAATAATATGTAAATGTAATAGATATTTACCGATCGAGGAGCTACTAACTCATACCTACATAATTGGAAATTTACAATACGCCTTTAGAGCTAGGAATAGTGCCTATTCGCCGGGGATCGGCTTCTGTTGCCATTCGCATCGCACGGGCAAAAGCTTTGAAAGTTGCTTCAATAATATGATGAGAATTGATCCCATCTAATTGACGAATGTGGAGTGTCATCAGACTATGATTTACCACCGCGACAAAAAATTCTCGGACTAATTGAGTATCATAAGTTCCCACTCGCTGAGTCGGAATTTCTAATCCATAACTGAGGTGTGGACGACCGGAAAAATCTAGAGCCACTTGCACCAAGGCTTCATCGAGCGGGGCGACAAAATGACCGAACCGGACAATTCCCTTACGATCGCCTAGAGCTTTAGTAAGAGCCATACCCATGGTAATGCCGACATCTTCATTAGTATGATGATCGTCAATTTCAATATCTCCAGTTGCCGATATTTGCAGGTCAAATAAGCCGTGCGCCGCAATTTGGTGGAGCATGTGATCGAGAAAGGGAATCCCCGTTTGCGCCTGACAGACTCCGGAACCATCTAAATTGATGGTGACAGTGACTTCAGTTTCACCAGTTTTACGGTGAACTGTAGCAATGCGATGGGTCGAAAGTTTGAGGTGCGGTTGGCTGGTTGTTTGCATGTTGGGGGAGTTGGGAGTTGAGAGTTGGGAGACTTTAGGACTGTGGGACTACTATAATTTTATCGACAAATGAGTAGATGATGCTGTTGGATTTCGTTTCACTCTGCCCAAACTATGATTCTTACCTTCCTTTTCCCTTTTCCCTGTCTTGATTCGCTAAACCTGGAGGAAACCTCCAGAGCGCGAATCGCTTTTCCCTTTTCTCAATCCCCTAATTCGTGATTCCTCCTAAAATCTGGGAATCATAGGAGAGGTAATCTTCAGATACAACGGAATCGGTAGATGAGTGGAACGTCGATAGATGATGTCCTGACACAGAGTGAAACATTACCACAAACTCCATACCAGGCACAGGATCTTGCTAGGTTGTTAGAATTCTTACGCCAACAGCAGGTGAATGGCACCTTGCAATTGGAAGTGGAGGTACCCTGCGGTCAGCGGTGGCAAAGAGTTTTGGTGTGGTACAAAGGTGAAATCACCTATGGTGGTAGTAAATCGATCGATCGCGGCGAACTGATCCGCAAACTAATTCAAAAGTTTAAACCAGAATATTTACAATCGATCGAAAGTTGGTTGACGCAACAGCTAGTGCATCCTTTTCCTAGTCGGGAACTGTTGAATGTGCTGGTCAATCGACAGGTAATAACTTGGGAGCAGATCGAGAATTGGGCGCAGGGACAGGTAGTTTTTACGCTCGAACAGGTAATTAGTTTTGGTGGCAAATATCGGTTTATCCCTCATCCAGAGGTGGACTTTTATCATGGGGTCGAAGGCCGGGGGTTGAATTGGAATCAACTTATGCTGGCGGTGAACACGCGCCAACAGTATTGGAACAAAATTAGTAATTTGATTCCCAATATTGCAGCAATTCCCCTCGCGACTACTCCAGCGGTGCTGGGGAAGATTACGGAGATGGCGGTGAAACAGCACGTCCAGAAATGGTTTGATGGGCAGAGAACGATCGTGGATATTGCGATCGCCCTCGACCGCGATCCGCTTCAGGTGGCTCGTTCTTATGCTCAGTGGGCGCAAATGGGTTGGATGCAATGCCAAATGCCAACTGTTGCTACGCCTGAGTCTGTGGCACCTGTAGAATTGCCGATCGTCTTATCAGTAGATGATAGTCCGATCGTTCAGACCCGGATCAAACGGGCATTGAGTGAGCATTGTGAGGTGTTGCTGGCAAATGATGCCATGAGTGCGCTGCACTTACTGGCGCGCCAACCTGTCGATGTGATTTTGCTAGATGTGACCATGCCGGGCATCGATGGGATCGAGCTATGTCAGACGCTACGGCGGATGAGCAAGTTTGCTCAATTGCCAATTATCATGCTTACAGCTAAGGATAAGAGTTACGATCGGGCGTTGGCGGAAATGGTCGGTGCAACGGAATATCTCACCAAGCCCCTAGATGATGAAAAATTAGTAGCGATTGTCAATCAATATGCTAGATGTGGGCATATTTAATGATGAGACAAGTAAATATAAATCTAATTAATAAAAGTTATGTCAGATAAGCAGTATCTGATCTTTAGTTTACACGACTCACTATATGGAATTAGTGCGTCTTTGGTGCAGGAAATCTTCTGGTTGCCTGAGTTATCTTCATTAGCGACTACGCCGCGAGATATCATCGGGATATTTAATTGGCGATCGCGAATGGTGCCAATGATGCACCTGGATTTACGATTTAATCGAGGATTTTCGGGTTGCAATTTGACCGATCGAGCGATCGTGGTTAAGTGGCAAGATACTTATCTAGGCATCGTGGCGCATGAAGTCTATGATGTCGAAACGCTCACCGCTCAACCGCTAGATTTCGAGGCGATCGCCAGTCGTCAATTAGCCGCAGATCGCCATCTAATTAGTGGGATTGCCCAGTTTAATGAGCAGCCAGTCATCTGTCTCGATCTCGATCGATTAATTCGCGAACCAGATACTGTCGCAGCGATAGATGCTAACACCG
This sequence comes from Chamaesiphon sp. VAR_61_metabat_425, assembly GCA_031425415.1. Lineage (GTDB taxonomy): Bacteria > Cyanobacteriota > Cyanobacteriia > Cyanobacteriales > Chamaesiphonaceae > Chamaesiphon. The sequence goes on from JANPJH010000010.1 coordinate 5,561, forward strand.
AGCGAGTTTTAGCTGGCTCAGAGGCTGATTTCTATAGCCGTTGTTGTCCCCAGGCAACTATTGCCGATCGCGCCACCTTTGCCAGTCGCGCCGAGCGGCTGAAAACATCGATTGTGGATACCCAAGTCAATACTGATGAGGGGATGCTCGTTGTCCAAATTGGCACAGAGTATATTGGGTTGCCGATGAAACTAGTTGTGGATGTGGATACACTCAATCGCTTCCCCCTCTCAGTCGTCCCAGTTGCACCCAGCTATATTTTGGGACAAATTAACTGGCGCGGGGAAATTTTACCCGTATTGGAATTGGGCACGGTATTACAGATTCAGCAATTATTACAGCAGGAATTAGTCGTGGTGAAGATCGGTGAAATTGCCGTCGGGATTGCTGTCGATCGAATTTTTGATGTGTTCTACCTCAATGACAGTCAAATTGACTCACTACCGATCGCTGTGAGTAGCCAACTGCGGATTTATCTGCGGGGTGTGACTAAATATGCCGATGGTTTGATGTATTTAGTCAAACTTCAAGAGTTGATCGAACGGGAATTTTTACCTGCGAGTGTGTAATGTCATAAATCCGGAACTCACCCCAGCCCTCAAAGAAGAGGAGTAAGAACAGGGGACTATAGCAATCTAAATTTTTATACTTTTAATTCATTCCACATCAGGTCATCAACCACTAAATTCTATGTCAACTAATTTGTGGACGAAGGTAAGTACTCTCTCCTTCAAAACTAAAGCAACACTCCTAGCGATCGCGGTGGGGATTACTCCGATCGTGGTAATTGGTACACTGAATTACTTTCAGGTGCGCAAGGCGAGTCAACAGCAAGCAATTAAAACCCAAACAGCACGGGCAGAGGCTGTTGCTGACAAACTCAACCGCTTTGTTTTCGAGCGGTATGGAGATGCTTCAATCCTATCAACACTGCCAGTTTTTGCTGATGCTAAAGTAGCGGCAATTACTTCAATAGAGAGTAAAGGTAAACTACTCGATCGGTTTGTTAGTGCTTATCAAGTGTATGACAGTATTGCCGTCTTTGATATTAAAGGTAATTTGATCGCTCAAAGTAAGGGGGAATCATTAACTAAAATCAATCACTTCCAACGTCAGTATTTTCAGGATGCTTTGAAAGCCGGAAAAGCAGTTGTTTCGGCACCAGAACCTAGTAGATATACGGGTAAAATCTCTGTGTTCTTTGCTGCTCCAATTAGAGATACAGTCACCGACAAGATTATTGGCGTAGTACGAACGCGAACGCCGGTAGAGAAATTGGCAACACCGCTAAAAGATTTAGCTAACAAATCGGAGAATTATTATATTCTCGATCGCCAAACCAGCAAGCTATTTATCAGTTCTAACGGACAGTATCAAAATCAGTCAGAACCACCAGAAATGGCGCAGGCTAGAACAAAAGGGGGGATTGTCCAGCACAAACAGTCTGCGAACAACGATGCGCCAGGTAAGATGTTCAGTCAACGGGTAGAACTCCTGAGCGCAGCTCCCTTGAAAAAATTACAGGGGATGCCAGAATTACCTTGGACAGCAGTAGTTAGTATCGATGAAGATGCTGCATACGTCGAACTGCAAGGGCTGTTGCTGACAATTCTAGCTGGAGCTGGATTCACGTCAATGTTGACAATTGGCGCATCAACCTTCTTCGCCGATCGAATTATCAAGTATATCCAACGCACGATCGCCACGATTACCAATTCTGCTAATGAAATCGTCGATACAGTCCAGTCCCAGGAAATCACAGTTAACCAACAGGCAAACTCCGCGATTTCCACAGCAGATACAATTAACCAACTAGAGAGCATCTCTAGCCAGACTGCCGAGCAAGCTTCCGCTTCGGCAACTGGTGCAAGACAGGCACTCTCCCTGGCAGAAGAAGGCACCCAGGCGGTACAAGAAACCCTACGCGGAATGTCGGGTTTACGGCATAGTGTGGATGAAATCGCCCTGCAAATCGTCAATCTTGGCGAACAAACCGGACAGATTACCACCGTCTCCGATCTAGTATCCGATCTAGCGAAACAAACCAACATGCTCGCCCTCAAAGCAGCCGTAGAAGCTGCCCGGGTGGGTGAACAGGGTAAAGGATTTGGCGTAGTTGCCGGAGAAATTCGGAAGCTAGCCGAGGAAAGTAAAAAATCAGCCCAGAAGATTAATAACTTGGCAACAGATATTCAAGTTGCGATTAACCGCACTGTGATGGTGACGGATCTGGGTACGAAAACGGTAACAGAAGGGATTCAACTCGCCGAAAATACCGCCGCCACATTTATCGGGGTGACGGATGCTGTCAACAATGTGTTCTTGAACTCCCAACAGATCTCTTCTAGTGCCAAACAACAAGCAACAGCCATTCAACAGGTACTCGGTGCAATGACGATGATTTCTCAAGGCTCGCAAGAAAGTGCTGTCGGTATGCACAAGGTTAAAACTTCCACCAGAGAACTCACTCAAATCGCCGACGAGTTACAAGCGGTGGTGAGTTAAGAGGGTAGGGGGTAGAGAGTGCGTAGGGTAGAGCGATAGCGTTGGCGCAGCCTTGCGAAACGCATTAACCCACCTAACACACCAACACCCTAGAATGTTGGGTTTCATTCTTCAACCCAACCTACACCTACACCTAACTTTCTCATTTACCCTTCACCAATTCTCCCTTTCCCCTAACACCAGAACCTTAACTATGCTCACTACATTTACCAGCAAATTTCAAGACCGTTTCAATAGCTTAAACTTCAAAACCAAAGCAATCACCGTTGCCGTATTACTTTCGACTGCACCAGTAATGGGGATCGGCGTACTCGCTTATGTTGTGGCACATGATAGTCTTCAGGCATCAGAAATTGAGCAACAGCAATATGTTGCCGAATCGTTTAAAGGTAACTTAATCCGATTCATGATTTTGCGACGGAAAGATATTCAAAGTTTGTCAGTATCCTCGGTGCTGACTAATCCCAAACTTAGAGCAAGTAGTTCTGTTGCAGAAATTGAAACTTACTTAGATCGATTTGTCGATACTTATAAGTTTTACGACAGTATTAGTGTGTTAGATCTTCAGGGCAATTCGCTGTATGTTTCCAAAGGTAGCGATCGCAATAATCGTGGAGATCGAGCTTATTTCCAAGCAACAGTGAAAACTGGGAAAGCTCAGATTACTAGCCCAGAGATTTCCAAGAGTTCTGGGAGAGCAGTCTTTCATATCACCTCGCCCATTCTCGATAGTAGCACTGGACAATTAATTGGTGTCGTGCGGGCGCGGATGCCAGTCGAAGCACTCAAGGTACTGGCTAGAGCTTTTGGTGACACCAACAATCGTAGTGAATGGCACATTCTCGATCGCAACCTGAATAAATTCATTCTTGCTCAAGAAGAAGCTCAAATTGGGCGTGCTGGTAATGACTTTTCGAGTTACGACAAACTCAAAAACTCTGCTAAACCGACTACTGTAAATGATAACGATAAACTTGATAGCAAGAACCAGCTAGTATCCTATCTAGCTGTCCCCAAAACAGCAGATTTACCCGATCTTGGTCTCACAGTGCTGATCGCTAAAGATACAGCCGATATCTTTGCTAAAGAACAAGCACTGATGTTTGTAATTGCCTTGGGGACACTGGCAACTGCGGGGATGACCTTTGGGCTATCCATCTTATTGAGTAGTCGTGTTACTAACTTTATTAAACAATTAGCCGACTCGATCGTCACATCTTCAGGCGCGATCGTCGATACAGTCGAAATGCAAGAAGTCACTGTAAACATGCAGGCGAACTCGGCGATTTCGACTAGTAATACAGTCAACGATCTAGGGGCGATTTCGTTCCAATCTGCCGAACAAGCTGAAGCTTCGGCAACAGGTGCGCGGCAAGCACTCTCCCTCGCTGAAGACGGAACACGGGCGGTACAACAGACACTCCAAGGCATGTCTGGACTCCGCGACAAAGTAGACGCGATCGCTCAACAGATTGTCAACCTCAGCGAACAAACCGGACAAATTACCGTGGTTTCGGATCTCGTGGCAGATTTGGCAAGCCAAACGAACATGCTCGCCCTCAACGCAGCGGTTGAAGCAGCCCGCGCTGGCGAACAGGGGAAAGGCTTTAGTGTAGTTGCCAGTGAAATTCGGAAACTAGCCGACCAAAGTAAACAATCTGCCGATAAAATTAACGCCCTAGCTGAAGATATTCAACTAGCAATTAACCGGACGGTCATGGTAACTGAGGAAGGAACTAAGACGGTAAATGAAGGGATCGACCTCGCTCAATCCACCGCTGCCACCTTTGCCGGGGTGACGGATGCCGTTAATAACGTGTTCTTGAACTCCCAACAAATCTCTACCAGTGCCAAACAACAAGCGGTATCGATCCAACAGGTGCTCAGTTCAATGACCATGATCTCTCAAGGATCGCAAGAAAGTGCCGTCGGTATGCACCAAGTGAAGATGACCACCAGAGAGTTGACACAGGTAGCGGATGAGTTAAAAGCAGCAGTAGTGTAAGGACTAAGTGATATGTACATTGATGACGAAGAACTCCGAGGACTATATAAAACCTCTAGTGAAGAACATATCCAGGCGATCGAGTCAGCATTGATGCAGTTGGAAAAACAACCGCAGAATTTGGCTCCCTTACATAACTTATTACGCTCCGCGCACACGCTCAAGGGTGACTCGCGGATGTTGGGGGTGGAGGAGGTGGAAACTCTTGTTCACCAGATCGAAGACTGTCTGATGCCGATGGAAAAAGGTCAGGCGAGTTTAACGGGGGCATTGTGCGATAGGTTATATGCCGGACTGGATGCAATTAAGCAACTAGCCCATACTGCCACAACTGGCGAACCGAACGATGTCAATATGTTTTATGTATTGGCAACCCTGATGGGTGACGGGGGTGCGAATCCGGCAGTTAGCGCAGTACCAACACCAATTGAACCACCGCAGCCGATCGATGAGAACGATTTGTTTGGGATAGAGGCTATTTTGCCAGATCTCGACGCTTTTACAGTAGATCGCTCACTCTTTGCTGAACCGGAGATCGATCGGGCGATTGAGAGTGGGGATCTTTCATTTACTCCAGCCATCACAGCTGAGCAATCGCCATTACCCACTCAACTCCAATCCGACTTCTTCGATTTAGCCTCACAGCTATTTCCGGCTGATTCGACCTTACCAGAGTTAGATAGTGGGGCGGTATTTAATGACTTTGCGCTGATTCCGGGGACAACAGATGTGCCGGAAAAAGATCGAGCATTTCCATCGAGTGAAGATTTCGATCTATTTGCTAGCCACGATTTTGACACATCGCTGGATACTTTGGATCTGGAGATTGGTGACTCGATCGAGGCGGATCTATTCCCCTCCTTTGATGGCACGTTGATGCCGACACTGGACGATCCCTTGGTGTCTGAAGTTGTAGATTCTGCCCCTTTACCCGCGCCAGTTATCGCTCCGATCCCGATCTCTCCACCCGCACCACCGCCACCCCCATCAACTCTCGCCGCGTCCAACAATGCCCAAATCGATACGATTCGAGTAGCCGCAAACCAGCTAGATACCTTGATGGGACAAGCAGGGGAAATCAATGTCATCAACCAGCAAATTGCCAGTCGGCTGCCCGATCTGGAAGCCTTGCTCGAACTCTGGAATGCTGGCAACCGCGATTACCAGCAGATCCAATCGCTCTTACCCGAAATCTCTACTCAATCGCCACTGCACAATCATCTGCACCACGTCCAGCAGCAGTGGGAGCAAATGGGCGCACTCATTGGCAAATTTAGACAATTAATCGGTGGTGACAGTTCTCGGCTAGATCTCGTTACCTCAGCTCTAGAATCGGGAGTCAAAAAGCTCCGCCTCTTACCGCTTTCAACAATTTTTAATCTCTTTCCTCGGATGGTCAGAGATTTAGCGAAAACCCAGTCTAAAGAAATTAATTTTACGATCGAAGGTGGTGACTTACTCCTCGATAAACGGCTCTTAGAGGAGATTAAAGATCCGCTGATGCATCTATTGCGAAATGCGATCGATCATGGGATTGAAATGCCCCAGGAACGCCAACAGCAGGGTAAACCAGCCGCCGCCACGCTCCTAATTCAAGTCCACCAAACTGGCAACCAAACAACGATCGAGATCGCGGACAATGGGCGAGGGTTAGACCTAAAACGGATTAAAGCTACGGCGATTAAACGTGGTATCCATACAGAAGCGGAACTCGCGAGTATGAACGTTAACCAAATTCACTCCCTGATCTTTGCCCCAGGCTTTTCGACCCGGACGCGGGTGACTGAGCTATCTGGGCGGGGAGTCGGACTGGATATCGTCAAGACTAACGTGGAACGCCTTAAGGGTTCCGTTGAAGTCGAATCGACGCTGGGTCAGGGGTGTACATTCCGCCTCAATCTCAGTCACACGATCGGTAGTTCCAGCGTGATGATGGTCGATGTTCGCGATCGAATTTACGCCATCCCCGTGGAATTTGTCGATCGGATGTTGCTGCTGAATAAGGCGGAAATCTTTGCCCTCGGCGGCAAGCCCACCACTACCATCGCCGGACAAACGATGACGGTGGCGTGGCTAGCGGACATCCTCGCCCTCCCCGCGATCGCGCCGACTTCCCCCAGTGAGGTGACCCGAACCACCAACTCGGTGGCTTGCCTCCTGCTCCAGTCTGGGCGGCAACAGTTGGCACTACTAGTCGATCGCATCCGCGACCAACAGCTAGTGACGATCGAGTCACCTCATCCGATCCTCCAAAATGTCCCCCACTTAGCTGGTTCGACAATTTTGGGTACGGGGGATGTCTGCTTGGTACTTAATCCTCTCGATCTGTTTGCGACTGCTGCGGGGATCAAACCCCAATCTTCAGTAATCGCTCCTATCGCTGCGTCGATCCCCTCTGATGCCCCTCCGGCCTTACTTTTGGTCGAAGACTCAGTGGTGATTCGGACGCAGATGCAGCGGATTCTAGCGGGGGCTGGCTACCAAGTCACGGCGGCAAATGATGGCTTGGAGGGCTGGGAAAAACTCCAAGCTGGGCAATTCGATCTCGTCATTTCTGATGTCGAAATGCCTCGGTGGAGTGGCTTGGAACTCACCACCGAGATCCGCAAACACTCTGAATATCAGGATCTCCCAGTAGTCCTGGTCACGACACTCTCGCAAGCTGCCGATCGCGATCGCGGTCTCCAAGCTGGTGCAAATGCCTATCTCACGAAAGGCGATTTCGACCAACAACTCTTGCTAGATACACTTACAAGGTTGATCTAGAGAGTAGAAGGACGCAAGCGTCCCAACTCCCAACTCCCAACACCTAAATTCTTATCCCCGATATACCTACGAGGTTAATTCAATGGCTCCTACTAAAGTTCTCTTAGTTGAAGATTCTCCCGTTGCAATGGAATTATTGCAACGCTTATTTCGCAGTATTCCTGAAGTGGAAATTGTCGGAACTGCCCGTAACGGTCAAGAAGCTCTTGCCATGATTCCCCGCGTCCAACCCGCGTTAATCTGCACTGATTTCCACATGGAGCCAATCGATGGGTTGGAACTCACCAAACAAGTGATGGCGAACTATCCCTGTCCGATCCTCGTCCTCAGCAACTCTGTTAAATCTGATGACACTAAAAATGTCTTCGCCCTCCTTCAAGCCGGAGCCTCTGATATATTCCCTAAACCAACAAGTAGTGAATATGCTGAATACGAAGCCATCAAGCAGAAAATTGTCTCGAAAATTAAGCTTCTATCTGGGCTGAAAGTGAAGGCAAAACCTTTGAGTTAGGGGGTAGAGAGTAGAGGGTAGAGGGTAGGGTTTAGGTAATAAATATGACGCTTGCGTCATAAAGCTTAGCCCCAAAGCCTGACCCTTGCCCTTTGCCCTTTCCCCTTTGCCCTTTCCCCTACTCCCTACCCATGTCTCCTACTAAAGTTCTCCTCGTTGAAGATTCACTGATTGCGCTAGAACTACTGCAACGATTATTAAAACAGAGTGCCGAAGTTGAAATAGTCGGGACGGCACGGAATGGACAAGAAGCTCTAGATCTAATTCCGGCGACTAATCCAGGTGTAATTTGTACTGATTTACACATGGCACCGATCGATGGTTTGGAACTTACCAGACAGGTGATGGCCAATTTCCCACGCCCGATTTTGGTAATTAGTAACTCAGTTCAGGAAGATGATACCAAAAACATCTTCAGTTTGCTACAGGCTGGGGCGGTAGATATTTTCCCCAAACCTACTAGTGGCGACTATAAAGAATACGACCAGGTTAAGCACAGGCTACTTGCCAAGATCAAAATGCTCTCGCAGGTGACTGTCAAAGCCAGATCTGGCAACACAATCTTGAATCCGATCGGTTCTAGTCCAAATATTAATGATACTGGCACCTTACGGGCGATCGCGATCGGGGCTTCAACCGGCGGCCCTCAAGCCATCCACAAAATTATCACTGCATTGCCGCAAAATTTACCCATCCCCATTATCTGCGCTCAACATATCGGTGACGGATTCTTGACAGGCTTAATTAGTTGGTTGAATGAAGATTCTCAACTCACCATCAAAATTGCTCAAGTTGGCGAAACTCCCGCGCCCAGAACAGTGTATTTTGCTCCCGAAAAAGCACATTTAGAATTCGATCCTCAGGGTAAATTTATTTACAGTAACTTTACATCTTCGACAGGGACTTGTCCCTCGATCGACACCCTATTTCGTTCTGTCGCCCGTATTTATGGTCGCTCTAGTGCGAGTATTCTTTTGACTGGGATCGGCACCGATGGAACCATCGGAATGCAAGCGATAGCGGCTGCTGGCGGTACTACTATCGCCCAAGACGAACAAAGTTGTCTTGTCTTTGGCATGTCCAAACAAGCAATTGCAGCGGGATGCGTTCAGCATACTCTCGGTATTCAAGAAATCGCTCCATTCTTAATTACTAAAATTGCCGGAGTCTAGTCATCCTCTTTTCAAGTTCTATTTATCACCACAGACAAAGAGATTCCCAACTTCTTGACGAAGTTGGGAATCTCTTTTTAATTTCGATCTGTGTTCGATCAATTTCACTAACCTTCCAGGTTGGGGTTGTTTCCTTTAAAAAATTCCCAGTAAGATTGCAAATGTAAATAGACAGAACACGCCTAATAACAGTGCAAAAATTGTGATGTATGGTGCGTGATTAACCTGGGCTAGATAACGATTAACTTTTTCGTCTCGCGGTTCAGGATGCCAAATCATTGGTTTCATAATTCCCACCTTAACTCGATCGAGCTATAGATTGAGGTTTACTATCAGTTTATCTTGTTACTTGGAGATTGACTGAGAAAGATGGACAATCTTAATTGTTTTAGACAATAATTAATCTATCCTCAAATCTGACTCAACTAACTATATTTTCTAATTGCTCAGTGGGGAAAATAGCTGTGAGTGACATCACGAAGTTACTCCTACTCTACTTAATAGTTGTACTTCAAACCGTTCACCTGGCTTTGGCTCTATTACCCGCGTTGTCAAATTCTGCTGGGCTAGTAAAGTGCGAAACTGACTGACATTGCCTTGACCGCGCAGCACAGACAACAACAATCCTTCAAACACCACATTGCCGCCAGCGGCTGTTGGCAAAATTACTTGAGGCTGCAACCATTCCACCGCTTGCACTGCACTTTTCATCCCTTTGATAACTGACCCTAATAAGGGAATTTCCAAGTCGGTCAGCGGCGTGATTACCACATCGACAGGGGCAATTTCCTGGAGTTTCGCGGTGTGAGATCCGTGCGGCTCATAGTAGAGCGTCGCGTTATTCGTCAAATCTGTGAGTAGATAGCCATTCTCAATCAGATTTGGGCCGACCAGAGAACCGGGCAAAGCTTGAATTTTCAAGCTGTCCGCGAGGGTAAAGCAACTACCATGCGCCAAGGTAGTCACGTTGTGATAACCCAAGCCAGTCACAATTTTAGCAGCAGTGCCAGAAGCTACGACGGGAATATTTCGATCGAGCCGAGCCAACGTTGGCGGATGCGCGTGATCTGGCAATCCCTGCGATAGCAAAATCAAGTCGATATCCGTGGGAATCATCGGTGGTGTGGGATGATCGCCTTTGAATAGCCAGGGCAGATTCCCAAAAACTAGCGACCCAACCAACCAAGGGTCGAGCAACACCCGCTGACCGCCCATTTCAATCAGCCAAGAATTGCTATCGAGCCAGGTTAGATACATTTTTACAATCTTTAATTATCCGATACAAATATTATCGTGCAAATTACTGATTATGTGTAAGGGGAAGTTAGTGGATAGTAGATACTCAACTCAGCTACTGCTTATAATTGTTTAATCTCAGCTACTAATTTACCAACAACATCTTTAGCACTACCAAACAACATCATGGTTTTGTCGAGATAGAATAGCTCGTTTTCGACACCAGCAAAGCCAGTACTCATACCGCGTTTAATCACGATCGTGTGTTTGGCCTTATCTACATCTAAAATCGGCATCCCAAAGATCGGGCTGTTACTATCTGTGCGGGCGGCGGGATTGACGACATCATTAGCCCCGATCACCAATGCCACATCGACTCGATCAAATTGAGGATTGATATCATCCATATCATAGAGTTGGGGATAAGGAACATTTGCCTCCGCCAATAACACGTTCATGTGCCCCGGCATCCGCCCTGCAACTGGGTGAATGGCATATTTGACCTCAACCCCCAATCGATCGAGTTGGTCGGCTAATTCGCGCACTGAGTGCTGAGCTTGAGCGACAGCCATCCCATAACCGGGGATAATTACTACCGATTGAGCGTAGCCCAACATCATCGCACATTCCTCCGCATCGACACTCCGAGCCGTGCGAGTCTCTACTGTCCCAGTGCTACTTTTCCCAGCTTTCACACCACCAAAGGCACCAAATAACACGCTACTGAGCGATCTATTCATCCCTTTACACATAATCTGAGTTAGAATAATTCCCGATGCTCCGACTAGAGCACCAGCAATAATTAGGATATTATTCATCAACACGAATCCGGCTGCGGCTGCGGCGATGCCCGAAAAAGAGTTTAGCAGCGAGACAACCACAGGCATATCCGCACCACCGATGGGTAGCACAAATAATACGCCTAAAATTAGCGATATCGCCGTTAAGCCCAAAAACACCACTTCATCTTTAGGTACAGTCAGGAAATAACCGCTACCGACCACAAAACTGGCAAACAATAGAATATTTACAGGCTGTTGGAGCGGGAAAGTAATCGGCGAACCCGACATTAATTCTTGTAGCTTGGCGAACGCTATCAAACTACCCGTCAGCGTAATCCCGCCGATGAGAATACTTAGAATCAGGGTAATTCGACTATCGATCGATGGTACCTCAGTTGCTGGTAGTACCCGCAGAAATTCTGCCACCGCAATCAGCGTCGAAGCTCCACCGCCCAAACCATTGAGCAAGCCCACCATCTGCGGCATTTCAGTCATGGAGACTTTATAGGCACCAATCGCCCCAATCACCGAACCGATGGCGATGCTCAAGAAAATTGCTTGATAATTGACTACTCCAGCATTCAGCAGCGTACCAACAACTGCAATCAGCATTCCGACAGCCGCAATTGTATTTCCCTGCCGCGCCGTAGCTGGCGAACCAAGATACTTTAGACCTAGGAAAAATAGCGCAGTTGCTACTAAGTAACTAATCTGAATTCCCGTGGGGATAAATTCTTTGATGTCCATGAGTTAGGGGATAGAGGGTAGAGGGTAGTAAATGGGACATCATGGACACTTGTGTCCAGAAATATTTAAACTTTCAACTTTCAACTAACCTTTGTTTCTTTCTTCTTAAACATTTGCAACATGCGATCGGTAACTAAGAACCCACCAACAACATTGATAGTTGCTAGAATAATTGCGATCGAACCCAAAATAGTAATCAAATTATCGTCAGGATTTCCGGCAACTAATAATGCCCCAATTACGGCAATTCCAGAAATTGCGTTAGAACCCGACATCAATGGTGTATGAAGGGTTGGGGGGACTTTATTAATTACCTCTGCCCCGGCAAGAGTCGCCAATAAAAAGATGAACAAAGCAGCGATTAGTGTTGAATTCATATAAGATCCTTAGGCACAAGTTGATACTATTAACTAAAATCAAACCAGAAATTTAATTTAAATCAATCAAACACATTAAAAAATAAGCTTGAGTAAAAATTAAATAAATTTTGTCCAATATTTATCTTTAAATTAGACAATCATAGAAGATTGATCGCTACTTTCCACAAAATCACGAACTCGATTGTGACAAATTTTACCTTGATGAGTCACGCAAGTACTGCTAACAATATCGTCAGCAAAATCTAAATTCAATACCCCATTTTTAATCAAATACATTAACAAAGTACTGATGTTCTTAGAGTACAACTGACTTGCATGAACGGGTACAGATGCCGGTAAATTAATCGTACCGATCACCATTACCTGATGTCTATCGATCGATTTTCCAGCTTCCGTATAGGCACAATTACCACCCTGCTCCGCAGCTAAATCGACGATTACTGAGCCAGGGCGCATTTGTGATACCATATCTGCCGTTACTAGTAACGGAGCCTTTTTGCCAGGTACCTGTGCTGTCGTAATTACCACATCAGCAGAACGAACATGCTGGGCAATCGTTTGCTGCGTCAACTCCTTCGCTGAGTGCGAAACCTCCTTCGCATAGCCATTTTCGCCTACAGTATCCTCAGTTATAGGTACTTCAATAAACTTCGCACCCAAACTTTGGACTTCCTCCCTCACCGCTGGGCGAATATCAAAAGCCTCTACAATTGCCCCCAATCGCCTTGCAGTCGCGATCGCTTGCAATCCAGCCACCCCAGCCCCAATCACAAACACTTTAGCAGGTGCGATTGTCCCTGCGGCTGTAGTCAACATCGGAAAGTACTTGGGCAAAGCCGCCGCAGCCAATAATACAGCCTTATAGCCAGCAATCGAAGCCTGGGACGAGAGCGCATCCATACTCTGAGCGCGAGTACTGCGGGGAATCAGTTCCATCGCCAAACTAGTGACCCCCTGATGGGCAAGTTGACGGATTAATTGCTCATTTGCTAAGGGTGCCAAACAACTAATCAGCGTTACACCCGCTCTAAGTCTACTGGCCTCGGCTAGCGTTGGTACACCAACTTTTAGCACCACATCAGCCTCGCTCCATAGCCGATTGGTATCAGTGACAATTTCCGCTCCAGCGTCGGTGTAGGCTGCATTACTCCAAAATGACTTCTCCCCAGCCTCAGCTTCTACCAAAATTTCCAAACCCTGCTTGACTAAACGGGCAACAAGATCCGGGATAAGGGCGACACGCTGTTCGCCATGATTAGTTTCTTTAACAACTGCAATTTTCATGCCAAACTCCGTAATTCATTTCAACGAGAATGATTTTGACTCACAGTGCTAATTTGGGACTGAATTTATGAATCAGATTTTCTAAATCAGATTAACCGCATACAGGGATCGCTGAATTCAGGTGAATTGTGCTGTAGGCAAAAAAATTGTTGTTAGGTGTTACTTCACTCTTACAAACTTACAACTACTAATTTATTGCTTTTGATTGAGAGCTTTGTACGCTTGCTCTTTTTGGAGCCAATCGCGACCAAGTTTGATGGTGACATCAGAGTAAAGATTACCAGAACTCTCAACCTTAACTTCGCCAAAGCCTAATAATTTGGCTAAACCATCAGCAACATCAGGATTACCTTTTTGAGCGATAAAGTGGCTGGTAGTTAAGTCTTCCTTGAGCTTGAGACTGGTATCGAGGTGGACATTTTCATAACCAGCCTTATTCAGCCGCTGGATTAATCTTTTAGTAGCATCAGGAAAATGACTAGTATCTTGAATATTGATCCGTAGATTTGCCGCTTTGACTGGCTCTAGCGAGAGTGTGCCGTGGTCAAAGTACCGTGCCATCATATTTTGAATTCCCTGCTCATCGGGTAGCCAATAACTGATGCTGTGTTTACCATCACCGTTATAGTCACCTGGCATCATCAACATCTGCATTTTGGATTTACCATTATGCAGTGCAAATCCGCCAAGGGCAATTAGTTCTTCCACCGTGAGATTAGTATCAACATGAGATTGAATCACCGAAAATAGTTGCGGAATCCGCGCAATCGTCATCGGATTTAGAGATTGCTCTGTCAATGCTTTGACGGCAATTTGTTGACGTTGCATTCGGCCAATATCACCATTAACATCATTCCGGTAACGCAGAAATCCTAGCAGCTTCAAACCATCTAGGTGTTGTCTCCCGGCTTTGAGATTGACGTAGAAATGTTGAGAATCATCCTGATATTTAATATCTTTAGGGACGGTGACGGTTACTCCACCCAAGGCATCTACTAGTTTGGCGACTCCCATATTGTTGACTCGGATGTACCGATCGATCGCCACCCCGCCTAATACTTTACTGACAGCTTGCGCTGCACCTGCGGGGCCACTTTCATGATCTACCGCATTAATTTTTTCTGTCCCAAACCCAGTCCGTTCAATTTTAGTATCGCGGGGAATACCTAAGACAATTGTCCTTTGAGTTTGCGGATCGAATCGAAGGAGCATGATTGTATCCGATAAACCATCGAGGGAATCAACTTCTGCCTCATAACCGATCTTTTTCCGCTCGTTGCCACTACTGTTTTTTACATCAGAAACAGTGGTTTTAATCCCCAATAGCATGATGTTGACTGGTTTCGAGACTTCAGGTACCTGAAGCAGGCTACGCGAAAAGGCTTCTTTGCCATTCTGGTTGAAGAATGCAGCATCTGCCGCTGACAAGATCTTTTGTTGTAGTGGTGCCGCAGTTAAGGAAACGGCTAAAAAGGCTCCCGCCGCTGCGGATAGCGCGCCAATGCTGCCGAGTCCTAACCAGACCCAAATCGTTACGCCACGGCGTTTTTTCGCTGGCTGGCGACGCACCATTTGCGGGCTAGGTTTACTGGTCGATTTACGGCGGTGCCGCTCTGATTTTCTCGCTTCCACTGGTTTACTCACGTTTTGACAGGGATGGGGTTGACTAATGGCTAAACTAGATTTTATCGATCGTTCGTTCGGCTAACGCACTAAATCCAGGTAGGCGTAATGATTTATTTTTCCACAGTAACATCATTAGCCAAAGGCTAGTCATAAAGTAGCCGGAGGTGACTAGACCATTAGCAAATAATAACCGGATAGCGATCGATGTTGAGGCTCCAGCGAAATCTGCAGCAACATCTAAACTCAGATAGATCGTCAACCAAGTAAATGCGAGGAAGACTGATAGACGACATACCGCTAATTGTCGCTTGTCTCTTTGACGGCGGTAAATTGCCCATAAGGATGGTAATAAGCCAATGACGGGTGTTAAATAGAGAAATGTTTCCAACCGATCGAGTGCCGCCAAATCTTTGTGACGGACTGGCTCCATGGGCGTATCACGCAATGATGTCATAAGCTTTGTGTCTGACTACCGCAAAATATTCTGCTCTATATTTAAAATCCCCAGTTTTTGAATATTTAACACTATACCTTCAATATTTTTTGAGCGAATCAGTCGATCTATAGATAGTTTACTTAATTTTTTCTTAATTATTCCAGACTGTTGACTATTTTCGACAGTGAGAATAGTCACGATTGCCAGTAACTTTCGGGTAGAGGATAGAGCGACTTTACTTATCCCTTTGTCCACCAAGACAGCGCGTAAGGTTGTCGGGGGACATTGACAGATTGACGAAAGTGGACGCGGATTTTATATTTGCCTGGATCGCGAATTTGGTGGAAGATATGCTCGACACTATCTACAGCACTTGTTGACGACCAGACACTGCGCTCAATTTTATCATCCTCGGCACGCATTAAGTAGAGATCGAGGTGGTTGAGACCACGATCGCGAAATTCTTCGCCCAAATCGTACTCTTGATTCCCATTGATATCCTGCAAGTCCACTAAGCGATCCCACACTAGTGTCGTCGCCACAAAACTACCTTCGGCGAGGGGTCGATCGAGGATATAGTCTTGAAAGGCTCCCGCTTCAATCGACTGATAATTCCAACCGATCGCGGGAATTGGGGCAGTTGAAGAATACTGTCCGGGACTAAACTGTTGATAGGCGCGGAAGGCATTTAAGTGACCAGCACCTAGCTGGTAGTCTAGGGGAATTTGTCGATCGCTATAGGCTTCTGATTCGAGCCAATCTCGATTATTTTTCGCCAAGACTGTCCGCGTCATCTCTAGCCGCAATCCATCGCCGCGATCTTGAACCTTATCCGCAGCATTTAATAAGACAGCCTTCATCACCTCATGCCGACGGGCATCCAGAGTCCAACGGGGTTGTATCCCCGCGAGGAGTTTACTTTTGGTGCGTAATTGTCGATCGCCGAATTCTTGTAGTAGGGCGATTGTGCCAGTGACATGAGGCGCGGCAAAACTGGTACCATTAGCGGCGATCGCTTTACCTGCTAAATTATACAGCCGCAGATTGCCACCTGGAGCCACGATGCCGATCGATCGGCGATTATTGACATTTACTTCCCGATCTTCAATATTTTTGGCAGTGCCGACAGGTGCTTCACTCAGATTCGCAAAATCTAACTTCCGATAGATCCCCTGGCGGAGATTAGAATAAGCGACATTGATCCCGTTGTAGTTGTCCGTCGGAATCGCAATTCCCCCCTTGCCCTGATTGCCTGCTACCACATACACCACATTATGTATCCGCGCTGACCAATCTAAACATTGGGTCAATAGCGCGTTGCCATCTAATCTGGCATTCGGTCGGGGATCGCGCTCTAATGGTTCCCCGAAGCTCAAATTGATCGTGCGGACATCTCCCCCATTCTGTTGGGCGATATGTTGGATGGAGAGGCATTCTTCGGGCTGTCCGGTAAGTTTTGGGGCACCAACAGCACTCGCATAAAGACGTGCATCGGGAGCAACGCCAGGGAATGCTTTGTCGCGGCTAATCATCACCGAGGCGACCATCATCGCGTGTTGTTCGACATGACGATCGGCCTTAGCAGCACCGTTTTGATAAAATATCTGTTCTAGCTTAAACCTCGGTTGTTGGGCTACTTTATCCCAGCCAAACTGAGCCGGACGACCGATTTCGACCTGCCCGATTGCAATTTTTTTCCCCGTGAGATCATAGGGTAACTGGTGCAATCTCAAGGCATCAATGCCAGCCGGACCAATCGAATTTGCTGTCGGTAGTGCCCATCCCGGCGTGACAATTCCAGTCAAAAGGATCGATCCCCAGATGACTTGCGTTAATTTTCTTCCCATCTCCTATCCTTTTGTAGCTGTTAGCGTAGCATCTGCGATTGCCAAATGGGAGTCTGTTCGATTAGATCGATCGATTTAGCTCGAATCAATCCTAGCACCTGTATGAGGAAATAGCGTCCGCGCCAAATCTCCAATCTAGATGATGAACTTTCCCCGCTGGAAATTTCGTTGGGCTGTCATCACTTGGCAATTTGGGCGAGCGATTGTGGGTGTAAGTAACTAATAAATTTGAACTAAGTAAACATAGATAATTATCTATGTTTAACAAAGATAAGAAAAAATTAGAGTAAACATTAAATAAAAACCTATGATAGTCCTATCTTTTACAACTATTTTCGATTAATCTAATACATAGAATATTAACTAAATTTAGCTATTAAAACTAAGATTTAAGTCTATGTACCATCCCCTCCTCCACAACGCATGGCTAATTCCCTGCTATCCCCTGATTGGGGCAGTTTTGGCAATCC
Organism: Chamaesiphon sp. VAR_61_metabat_425; assembly: GCA_031425415.1. GTDB lineage: Bacteria > Cyanobacteriota > Cyanobacteriia > Cyanobacteriales > Chamaesiphonaceae > Chamaesiphon. Next base: position 23,328 of record JANPJH010000010.1, read on the forward strand.
CTTGGTCGTTGGGCTGGTCAGGACAGCTAGGGACTAGACCCGCAGGTTATCTGAATATCCTGATGGCGGGGATCGCTTTTGGGCACGCCCTCCTAGCTTTAGTGACGGGTTGGGATTTACCTGCCCAAGAACTAAGTTATGATTGGTTGCACACCAGTACCCTCGATATTAATTTCCCGATCGAAATTTCGTCCCTTACCCTGACAGCAGTAACGGTAGTCAGCGGTATTAACCTGATCTCGCAGATTTATGCGGTGGGTTATTTAGAGATGGATTGGGGCTGGGGTCGGTTTTTCTCGTTGATGAATTGTTTCGGGGCCGGAATTTGCGGTTTAGTATTGACTAATTCCCTGTTTTTTAGCTACGTTTTCCTCGAACTACTCACCCTCGCCACTTATCTCTTAGTCGGTTTCTGGTTTGCTCAACCATTGGTAATTACTGGGGCGCGGGATGCCTTTTGGACAAAGCGAGTTGGCGATATTATCCTACTGATGGGGGTATTTGCCATCTATCCACTAGCAGGGACGTGGAATTTTACTGAATTGGCAACCTGGGCGCAAACTGCTCAATTAGATCCGACAGTAGCGACATTACTGGGAATCTCGCTGAGTGCGGGTCCCCTGGGTAAATGCGCTCAAATTCCCTTTCAATCTTGGTTGGATGAAGCAATGGAAGCACCAATTCCGGCAACAGTGTTGCGGAATGCGGTAGTTGTTGGTGCGGGGGCGTTTGTATTAATTAAGTTAGCTCCAGTCGTTTCTTTATCACCAGTAGTATTGAATGGACTGGTAATTTTAGGGGTAGCAACTTCAATTAGTTGCTCGTTAATTGCGATCGCCCAAGTCGATATGAAGCGGGTAATTTCGTATGCACTGAGTGCTTATATCGGTTTAGTATTTATTGCGGTTGGGACACAAAATTTAGATTCAGCTAAATTTATTCTATTTAATGAATCTTTTGGCATGTCATTGTTATACATGAGTATTGGTTCGGTTATTTGGACGAATGTTACTCAGGACTTGACTCAATTAGGTGGCTTATGGTCGCGCCGTCCACTCACAGCTTTATCACTATTAGTCGGAATTATCTCATTTATTGCCGTCCCTCCGTTCGGTGGATTCTGGGGCTTCTTACAATTGATCCAAAGTCTCTGGGTTGAGCAACCTTGGTTAGTGGGTGTAATTTTAATTGTTAATACAGCTACGACTTTTAGTCTGACTCGCTTGTTCTGTCGGATCTTTTTAGGTAAAGCACAACCGATGTCGGAACGATCGCTAGAACCATTTTGGTTGATTAGTTTACCAGTCATTATTTTGGCTGCTTTTATCTGCCATCTCCCAATTATTTTAGGTAATTTAGGACTCCTACCGAGTTGGGGCGAACTAAATATGTTCTTGGCTCCTTTATTGGTTTGGTCGAGTATTTCTGGATTGGCTACAGCGGGATTAATTTATGGCACTAATGCTATTCCTAAACCGATTAAATTACCGATTCCAGCGATTCAAAACTTCTTTGCAAACGATTTTTATGTCCAACGTTTTTATCAACTAACAATCGTATTTGTAGTGGCGATCAGTGCGCGGGTTGTTAATTGGTTTGATCGATATATTGTTGATGGATTGGTTAATATCATTGGTGTTGGCACTTTGTTTAGCGGTCAGGCTTTGAAATATACTACTTCTGGACAGTCTCAGCTTTATATTTTGTTGGCTTTTACAGGGGTGATTTTAATAGGATTGTTGATGGGTTTACTAGTGTAATTGCACTTTTAATTCAAAGGATGTAGATAATTAGTATTAATGCTTAATTTGGGAATAGGAGGAGTAAATTGATGTTAAGCTTGATCGTGTGGTTGCCTGCTTTGGGGGCATTGTTGATTGGGATTTTACCGAATTTTAGTAGAATAATTGCTTTGGTGTTTTCGGGTGTGAGTTTGATTGTAACACTCGCAATCGCGGCTATTTTTAATTATCAAGATAGTGGCTTTCAATTTGTCGAGCATTTTACTTGGATCGAGCCGTTAGGTTTGGATTATCATTTGGGGATCGATGGGTTATCTTTACCATTAATAATTCTCAATGCTTTACTGGTTTTATTGTCTGTACAGGCAACTAGTAAAGATGTGGAACGCCCTAGATTATTCTATTCACTCTTACTATTGGTGAGTGTGGCAGTCACTGGGGCGTTCTTGGCACAGAACTTATTACTATTCTTTCTATTCTATGAGTTGGAATTAATTCCTCTATATCTTCTTATCGCCATCTGGGGTGGGGAAAAACGCGGTTATGCAGCAACTAAATTTCTGATTTATCAAGCCTTATCGGGGATAATTTTACTTGCAGGTTTTCTCAGTTGGGCATGGTTTACTAAGACTGGTAATTTTGATTATCAAGCTCTAGCTGCTACCCACTTACCGGCTAATTTACAATTACTATTCCTGTGCATCATCGTTCTCGGCTTCGGGATTAAAATGCCCCTGGTGCCCTTCCATACTTGGCTACCCGATGCCTATGTGGAAGCCTCTACACCCGTCTCGATGTTATTAGGTGGAATTATTTCCAAATTAGGTACTTACGGCTTACTCCGCTTCGCCCTCGGTTTATTTCCCGATGCCTGGGTAGTTGTCGCCCCCTGGTTGAGTGTTATTGCCGTAGTTACTGCCGTCTATGGTAGCCTAGTCGCGATCGCCCAAACCGACATTAAAAAAACTGTCGCCTATAGCTCTGTCGCCCATTTAAGTTACGTCCTCCTTGCCACTGCTGCTGGCAATTCCCTCAGCGTTTTAGGTGCCGTCTGTCAAATGGTTTCCCACGGTTTAATTCTCGCGCTCCTATTTAACCTCGTTGGCATCATCGAAGCCAAAACTGGAACTCGCGACTTGAATAAACTTCACGGTTTACTTAACCCCAAACGTGGTTTACCCTTCACAGGATCTCTCCTGATCCTGGCAACGATGGCAAGTGCGGGAATTCCTGGCATGGTAGGTTTCATTGGTGAATTCCTCTCCTTCCAAGGCAGTTACACCACTTTTCCGATCGCCACGCTCATCTGTCTTGCTAGCACCGGATTAACCTCCGTCTACTTTATCATCATCATCAATCGTGCCCTGTTTGGCAAACTGGAAAATAATCTCATCTATATCCCCAAAGTCCAAGCCTACGAACGTATCCCCGCCATTATCCTCACCATTCTCATCATCATTCTCGGTATCCAGCCTAATATTCTGATCTCACACACCCAAATCACCACCGACAACATCGTCGCTACAATTCCGCATCCCACTACCCAAATCGCTGAATTGACTGGTGAGGAGGGCAGGTTTTGAACGAAATTTCTGGTAAAAACAACATTAAACCCATAAACCTGCCCCTACAAATTAAAAAAAATCACCAACTATGATAACAACCACCCAACTCCCCCCGTCCACACACCAATTTGCCGAAGTCATCCATCGCCTCGAAGCAGGTGGGGCGATGCTCCCCGACACGCCCGAAAACTTGATGCAAATCATCGGTTTATACAAAGCCTACGCCGTGCCGATGGACTTCTACTGGCGCGAGTTGCTCTACATCGCCGAACGAGTCTTCCTCAACCCTCTTCCGGCTTTTAAATACTTCCTGCCCCAAGAGTATCTAGACTTACCTAACCACTACGCCGGAGATACCGCCGACTTACGCATCTGGCAAAAAGGCGCGGCTTCCGCCCACCCCGAACTGCTTGAATTTATGGAGAATGGGCGCAGTACCAAAATGCCCAAACTCTTCCATCACTTGCTGCACGATCGGATTAATATGGAGTTTGCCGAAGCTTGTATGCAAGCCATGTACTGGCATCGCGGTATGGGTGGGCAGTTCGATCCTTACTTAGATACTGAAGAATACAAGCAAAACGCCGATCGAGCGATCCAAGCCTATTTTAAGGGCAATCCAGCCATGCTCGGCTTATATAAACTTTTCCCTGACATGTTTATCGAACAAGTGCGGGTGATGTCCTACTATTCCAACTTGGGACTATTTTGGGAAGTGATGGCTCCCGTATTCTTTGAAATGAGCGATCTTTATGATGAGGGAAAAATTAAATCTGTCCCCGATGCGATGAATTTCCTCGTCAATGGAATTTTCGCCGTCGCTGGCAGACCGATTTATCATCATGTTTATATCAATGGGGAAATGTTTGAAATTATCCCCAAATCCTGCGGTTTTACCTGGCTGTATGAGGCAGCTTTGCCTTATGTAGAGGCAGTATTTTATCGCACTGCCCCATTTAGAGGCACGAAATCTTACAATGCTCAAGCGGAGCAAGTACCCGCCGAGCAAAAAGATTTCCACTACGGAATTTTATATGCTGATGTCAATCCAGTCGGGAGTGCCGGAATTCCACCGACATTATTAATGGATGACATGTATCATTTTCTACCCCCATATTTGCTCGATTACTATCAACAACACTGTCGAGGTAAGGATGATATGTTAATTCAATTAGGGGTAAGTTTCCAGCGATCAATGTACTGCGTTACTTCTGCAGTGATTCAAGCTTTACGCGCGGCACTATTATATCCGCTTGATGATACTAATCCGAAACATCTAGAGGCAAATCGTCAATTTTTTGAGGCACAAATCGACAGGTTTAAACGTCCTGAAGCCCGGTTAAGTGATATTCAAAGTCAATCCTATCGTTAGTGAGTTTTTTTAGTATGGTGGAATGGATTAATAGCTTAATGAGTGGTCTAGGATACTGGGGTATCGGGCTACTGATGTTTTTAGAAAATCTATTTCCACCAATTCCTTCTGAGCTAATTATGCCATTAGCTGGATTCACTGTCGCTCAAGGCAAAATGAATTTCGGGTTGGCTGTTTTTGCAGGTACAGTCGGTACAATGTTGGGCACTTATGCTTGGTATTACCTCGGACGGTTAGTAAATTATCAGCGGCTAGCAGTTTTAGCAGACCGCTATGGTAAGTGGATTGGTGTATCGGCTAAAGATATCGATCGAGTCAATGATTGGTTCAATACCCACGGCAAAAGTGCTGTCTTTTTTGGTCGAATGGTACCAGGTATTAGGACATTGATCTCCCTACCGGCGGGGATGAATCAAATGTCTTTTGCTAAATTTACTATTTACTCGACAATTGGCACCTTAATCTGGACATTAGCCTTAACTACTGCTGGATTTTTATTAGGTGACAACTATTCTTCGATCGAGCAGTATTTGGCACCTATTTCTAAATTAGTTCTATTTGGTCTAATTGGCTTACTCGGTTACTGGATCTTCAAAAAAACACGCAAAACAAAAGCATAACTTTTTAAACTTCTGCTATTTAAGTTAATTTAAAATTATTAAAGATAAAGAGAATGCCTAATATTGTAGAAATCGCCGTTGGTAATGATAACTTTAAAACCTTAGTTGCCGCAGTCCAAGCTGCGGGATTGGTCGAAGCCTTACAGTCACCAGGGCCATTTACCGTATTTGCTCCAGTTGATGCTGCCTTTGCTGCTTTACCGCCTGGAACAGTACAAACCCTCGTCCAAAACCCACCCCAATTAGCCCGCATCCTTAAATTTCATGTGGTGGCTGGGAAGTTTACGCAAGCTGATTTAGCTAAACTTGGTACGGTTGAATCTTTGGAAGGATCGCCCATCCCGATTAATTGTACTGATGCCTTCGAGGTGAAAAATTCGACTGTGATCATGCCAGATATCGAAGCAGATAACGGGATCATTCATGTAATCGATCGAGTCATACTAATGGGATAGTGTTTAATATCGGCGAATCTTTATGTCACCTAGCCAGCTCAAATTTTCGCAAGAACTCAAGCCATTAATCGAGCGTTCGATCTCCGAGCCGCTCACCCTGGCAGAAATATTAGCCGAAACCTCTGAGCAAAGCTTTGGGCTAGTGATGGCACTATTAACACTGCCGTTTTTGCTGCCAATGCCGCCTGGAGTGGCGGGAATTTCGGGTGGGGGCTGTATTTTATTGGGTTTACAGATGATGGCGGGTTGGAAAACGCCCTGGCTACCTCAGCGCGTTGCTCAGATTAAATTTCCCCAAGCATTTATGGCGCAGTTGCTCAAAACGGTACAGTCGATTACCAAGCTGCTCGAAAAATTTGTCCGTCCCCGAATGCTGTGGTTGGCAAATAGCCCATCCATTTGGCGGTTAAATGGACTCTGCATTTGCTGGCTGGCATTTTTGCTCATGTTACCCATTCCGCTGACTAATCCCATCCCTACGGTCGGTATTTTGCTGTTCGTGTTTGCAATGATTGAATCTGATGGATTGCTGATGTGCTTTAGTTATGGCATGACGATCGCTATTACCGCATCGGTATTTGGCATTGCTTACTTACTGTGGCGATCTCCAGAACTATTTCACCAATTCCAGCTTGGTTTAATCCTGTGAATTACTTCAATGAGTCGATCGATATGAAATAATAAGATCGCTATTGGTTGTAACAAACAATCTTCATGAATATTGCGCGGACTATCTGTCTGGGTTTTCTCAGTGTTATTTTAATTGGCACTATTGCTTTGATGTTGCCGATTTGTGGCACTAGTGGCACTTGGAATAGTCCCCTAGTTGCCCTATTTACAACGACTTCGGCAATTTGTGTCACAGGCTTGAGTATTGTCGATGTGGGCACCTACTTTTCCTTCTGGGGTCAGTTGGTAATTGCGATCGAAGCGCAAGTGGGTGGCTTTGGCTATATGACACTCACCACCTTTTTGATGCTCCTCCTCGGTCGTAAATTTGACTTTAAACAAAAACTGGCGATCCAAGATTCGTTCGATCGACCATTTTTACGCGGCAGTAGAAGTTTAATTACTTCGATTATTTATACCACCCTAATTTTTGAGATTTTGGGTGCGGCGATCATGTTCCCCACCTTTGCCCAGCAACATGGGATCGGTAAAGGGTTATGGTATGCAATTTTCCATAGTGTCAGTGCTTGGAATAATGCTGGGTTTGCCCTGCCCAAAGATAATTTGATGAGCTACCATGATTCGATTCCCATTACAGTAGCGATCACTGGACTAATTATTTTTGGCGGGATTGGCTACCAAGTCATCATTGAACTATATATGGCGGCATACCATCGTTGGCATCGTCAACCTGGTCGATTTCTGTGGTCTTTAAATTTTAAAGTGGTCATAAGTACTACCTTTTTGTTGTTGACTGTCGGCACAGTCGCCCTATTCTTTGCGGAGTACCGTAATCCTGCTACGATCGCTAATTGGGATGTCGGTCAGCAATTAGAGGCTGCCTGGTTTCAGTCAGTAACCACTCGCACGGCTGGTTTTAATACGATCGATAATGGCAAAATGACCACGGCTGGACTACTTTTAACGATCGGACTAATGTTCATTGGTGCTAGTCCTAGTGGTACTGGCGGCGGCGTGAAAACTACTACTTTTGGGATTTTAGCCAGTGCGACTCGTTCGATCCTCCAGGGTAAATCGACAGTGATTATGTTCGAGCGATTGGTGCCCACCGAGCTATTAGTCAAAGCTGTGGCAGTGGTGTTTGGTTCGGCGGGGGTAGTGGTGCTAGCGGCTGTAGCGATCGCGATTGGGGATGGTCAGTTTAACGCCATTCAGGTGCTATTTGAAGTCGTCTCGGCTTTTGCTACTGTTGGTCTGTCTACAGGCATTACCGCCCAGCTATCTGTGTTTAGTCAACTGGTGTTAGTTGCGGTCATGTACACAGGTAGAGTTGGCGTATTACTATTAATTGCTGCTTTATTGGGCGATCCTAAACCCAGCGCGGTCAAGTATCCCTCAGAAAATCTGCTGGTTGGCTAGAAAATTTTACTATTTAAATAACATGCAATCTACATCTAATCTCAATCTGATGCGGTGGCTGGGAAAAAACCAATCAGAGCAACGTCAATTTGGTGTGATCGGGTTGGGTCGTTTTGGTCGATCGGTGTGCAATACTCTACATCGGATGGGCTATGAAGTCCTCGGTGTGGATGTGGATGAAAAAAATGTCGCCGAAGTGATGAATGAAAAAATTGTCACCCATGCGATGCAGCTTGATTCCCGTGAAATATCTGCCTTGCAAGAATCGGGGATTCTAGAACTAGATACCGTCATTGTCGCGATCGGTAGTTTCCTGGAAGAGAGCATCGTGACCACCCTAAATGTCAAAGAGGGCGGTGTGCGCTATGTGGTGTCTAAAGCCTCTTCGGATATCCACGGTAAGCTGCTAGAAAGAGTCGGAGCCGATCGAGTTGTCTATCCAGAGCGAGAAGCGGGGTATTTATTGGCAAATAAATTAACTAAGCCAGCAATTCTCGAACGCTTCGATCTAGATGCAGATCATAGCATTGTCGAAATCTTAGTCCCTCCAGAGTTTAGTGGCAAGACCCTCGAAGAGCTACAGCTACGCCGTCGCTATGGTCTAAATGTTCTCGCCGTAGGCAATCCTGGTCATTTTGATATCAACCCACTCCCCTCAGTTCGCTTGGAAAAAGGCTCGATGATGGTCGTACTTGGAGACAACCAAGAAATTCAAAAGCTGCCACTTTCCCACAGTCCACAGCCAAATCAATCTTAGTAGCGAGAACGCCGCTAACCCCTGTTAAAATTAGAAAAATTGTTAAAACTTTTACCGAAATTTAGATTTAGGAGAACTATAGTAACTATGAGCCAAAAATCCCTCGCGATCGCCCCTTCGATCCTGTCTGCGGACTTTAGCCGTTTGGGTGAAGAAATTCGGAATGTCGATGCTGCTGGTGCTGACTGGATTCACGTTGACGTGATGGATGGGCGGTTCGTACCCAATATTACTATTGGTCCCCTGATCGTTGAAGCTGTTCGGCCGCACACCAAAAAGATCGTCGATGTCCATTTGATGATTGTCGAACCAGAAAAATATGTAGCTGATTTTGCTAAAGCTGGCGCAGATATTATCTCCGTTCACGCGGAACACAATGCTTCTCCTCATCTACACCGGACTTTGGGGCAAATTAAAGAATTGGGCAAACAAGCTGGAGTTGTGCTCAATCCTGGCACTCCCTTAGAGTTAATTGAGTACGTCCTCGATTTGTGCGACTTGATCTTAATCATGAGTGTCAACCCTGGATTTGGCGGTCAAAGCTTTATTCCTGGCGTTGTCCCCAAAATTGTTAAGTTACGTCAAATGTGTGATGAGCGCGGTTTAGATCCTTGGATTGAAGTTGATGGTGGTCTAAAAGCCAATAACACCTGGCAAGTTCTGGAAGCTGGTGCCAATGCGATCGTCGCTGGTTCGGCTGTATTCAATGCCCCTGACTATGCGGAAGCAATTAAAGGTATTCGCAATAGCAAGCGTCCAGAATTAGTCACCGTCTAAAATTAGATTTCTGACTATTCGATCGATATACCCAAAAATGACTGCTAGCAATTTACTTCTAGCAGTCATTTTTGCTGTTCGAGCAGACGATCGAAATTCTAGGAACCAGCCCCAGTATTCCGGCTATTGGTTTGAATATAGAGAATAATTAAGAAAATTGTCGGTACTAAAATAAATAACAGACTAGCCACAAAACCTAAATCGTTAGTTTGCATTACCGTAATTCCTATAAAGTATTTTTTATCAACACCCAGACTAGGATAACATTTCATGCTCCTAGCCGCCGCTTCACATAACTTAACTTATGGCCTGTTGATTCCGCCAACGAGTAAAACTAGGGCTTTGTGTTAACAATTACATCCCCGTTGACTAATGTTTGGCAAGCCAGTCGGTAGTCAGCAGGTTTTTTGGCGAGTTTGCGATTCTCGAAATCAGTCCGGGGAGAGAGATTTTCCATCCCTTCGACAATCTCCACCACGCATAGACCACACTGCCCATAACCGCCACAGTTCATCATCTTGCCTTTGAAGGTATAGATATCAATCTGATTTTGAACGGCTTTCTCCCGCAAATTTGCGCCCTGCGCGACGATAAACTCTTTATCTTCTTTAAGAAATTTAATCGCACTCATCTTTAGTACCCCCAAAATAATTTACATCCTATTAAGGATTATTAAGATTTTTAACAGTTTTGCCAAGGGGGAAGACCTCACTCTAGGGGTTAGGGATTAGGGGTTAGGCGTTGGAGATAGTTTCAGCTCTTTCCCCTCTAAGGTGCCAAAACTGTCGCAGTCCGCAGACTTGAAAGAGATCGATTGTAATTGAGGATTGCTGTCACCCGATTGCCACGGGCACGAGCGAGTTCGGTTTGAGCTTGGATTACGTCTGTTTGAGTACCTACCCCAGCTTGAAAGCGGAGACGGGCAAGTTTGAGACTTTCCTCAGCTTGTTGAAGGGCTTGGGTGGAGGTGGCGATATTTTGGCGGTTGGTGCCGAGACTATTGTAGGCTTGTTCTACTTCAAACCGGACTTGATTTCTGGTGGTCGTGAACTGATTTTCGGAAATTTCTTGATTGACTTTCTCTTGATAAGAGCGAGATTTGGCAGCCCCACCATCCCAGAAGTTCCAACTCAATCTGGCACCCAAGCTGTAATCATCTTGGGCAGAAAACGAGGAATTGATATTTTTGCCGATGTTGTAGTTAGCAAAGAGATTGACCTGGGCGGAATCAGCAGCGGCTGCCACAATTTGTTGCTGTTCGCTGATACTCCGACGAACTAGTTGCTGTTTGATTTCTGGGCGATTTTTGAATGCCAAGATGATGCTATCTTCCAAGGAAAATCGCCAAGTACCAGCTTCCCCTACTGGGTCAGCCGCTCTGTATTCAGTTTTATCGGCAACACTGAGCAGTTGAGCAATTCGCTTCCGCGCCGTTTGTTGTTGTCCTCCGGCAGTAGTCAAAGCTTGGTTGGCACTACCAAGCTGGACTTGGGCGCGAAGGATATCAAATTTGGTGCCTACGCCAGCTTTTTCTTGGAGTTGAGCATCACTCAAACTGCGAGTGGCATCTTGAACAGCGGCTTGGTTAATGATGACGGATGAATCGGCTTCTTGGAGGTCATAGTAAGCCGTGAGCACATCACCTCTGAGCTTTTGTTCGACGCGAAGTAAATCTAACCTGTCGAAGTTGACCTGTTCTTCCGCCGCGCGGACACTACTCGCATCGCGACCCGCATTCAGGATCGGATAAGTAGCTTGGAGTCCACCCTGAATTGATGTGGAACTATTGCTATTGTTGTTAACCTGATTTTGGTTAGATGAAGAACCGACAAATAACGGTGTGCCCTGATTCGCGGCATTAGCTGTCGCGCCCACTTGTAACGCTTGAGCGGCTTGGGCTGCGCTAACTCCCGCTTGGCTGCGCTCGACGGTCAGACGAGCCGCTTGCACCTCCCGATTGTTCCGAAATGCTGTATTGATTGCATCTTGGAGGGTTAGAGCTTGGGTATCGGTAATTTGAACTTCAGTCCCTGTTCTCGGCAGATCTAAGTTGTTAGGAAGTTTACCACGGGCACCAGTTGTGTTCGGAGCTGGGGGCGTTGGCGCAGATGGGGTGGAAGTACTTTGTGCGACGATTGTCTTCGAGAGCGGACGGATAAGAGTTGATGTTCTGGTCGGTTGTTGAGAATAACTACTAGCCGATCTCTGTAGGCTCTGGCGGATGCCCTGTTTGTCTAGTGACTTTGCCTGGGCTATTTCAATCGTGCCCAATCCACCTGTGCTCAGGGCAATAATCGCGCAAACAGTTTGAAATTTTACGGCAACATGTTTTTGGCGATCGGTTGTTACTCGCATCTCTTGCTGCGGCTGTGCTAATCGAGCTGCTGCCCCGATCGTCTGCTGGGTTAGAGTATTAATTAGTTTAATCAGAGTTAACATAATCGGTTAGTTGAAAGAACTTCTAAATAAATTTAGGTTGGGGACTGAGAATTCTCTTGCTGCGATTAGTGCCGTAGCGTGGCGGATGGGGGATAAGAGAGCGCAGATCTTTGCCGATCGAATTGTGTCGTCTTTACTAATCTAATCCCTGGTATTTACTTATTTTCCACCAATTTCTCCAAAAAGTCGCCAATTCCATTCACGGGAATCAGGGGAATCTGTAATTTTTCAGCCAATTCACCGAGTGTGACATCATCTAAGAACTTGGCTTCGTCGTGTTTGAGCATCACGCTGGGAATCAAGATTCGATCGCCTAAATCCCTGCCTGGTAGTTCTGTTAACAAATCTTGTCCGGTCAGCAGACCCGTCACCGTCATCTCTTGCCCCCAATATTGACTGGCTAGGGCAACAAGATTGACGGTTAGCCCTGGTACATCATTTAACTGTTTTACTAAAGGTTGAAAGGCATTTTCGACGGCATTACCGACTACCCAAGTACAGGTGTGGGGCGGATCGATCGCGGTGACATCCCAGTTTTCGATTTCTGCGGCAAACTCATCGAGGAACCGGCGGATCGAACCCACTCCGTTCCCTAGTTGGGGATAATCCTCATAGTAGTCGCTAGGGGGTAATTCCATCCCAGCAATTAGATACCACTCATCAGCTAACCAAGCAAAGGTAGAACCAAACTGCTGTTGAAATTCTTGTTGGAGTGCTTCAACTTGGGCGATAACGATTTGTGCCGTCTCAGGGGTTACAGGTGTTAACTCGGTCAGATTTGGTCGAAACCGCGTCAAACCGACCGGGACGACAGCAACGGAGGCAACAGTCGGGATCTCGCCGGGGTGGAAACTGGCTAAATCCCGTAAAGTGCGATCGAGATGAATACCGTCGTTAATTCCCGGACACAAGACTACCTGGGCGTGGATTTCCAGTCGCTGGGATTGAAACCAGCGCAATCGATCGAGAATCTCTCCCGCACGCGGATTTTTGAGCAGTTGAGATCGAATTTCTGGTTCGGTGGCATGGACAGAAACATACAAGGGCGACAGTCGCATCTGGGCGATCCTGTCCCACTCTTTAGTAGTTAAATTTGTTAATGTCAGGTAACTACCATACAAAAAACTCAATCGATAATCATCATCCTTGAAATACAAAGATTCCCGTTTGCCTGGAGGTTGCTGATCGATAAAACAAAACGGGCATTTATTATTACATTGGATCAAACCATCGAATAGAGCTGTGTCAAATTCTAGTCCCAAATCCTCGTCATAATCCTTCTCGATCTCGATCTGATGAGACTTACCGCGATCGTCTAAGATTTCTAAATCTAAGACCTCGTCCGCACACAAAAACTGATAATCAATCAGGTCGCGCGGACATTGACCGTTGATTTTTACTAAGCGATCGCCAGGACTAAATCCAACTTCAGCCGCAATCGAATCAGGCACTACGCCGCTAATTAAGGCAGGACGGATGGTTGCTTCACTCATGAGTTGGGAGTTGAGAGGGAGGGAAAAGGGTAAAGCGATTCGCGCTCTGGAGGTTTCCTCCAGGTTTAGCGAATCAGCGGCGCACATCCCTTCGGGAAGGCTTCGCCAACGACCTGGAGGTTTCCTCCAGGTTGTGTGCGTCAAGACAAGACAAGGGTAAGGGGGGAACGATTGGTAGCAACACCCATCAGAATCAATCCTGATGGGTGTTGCTGTTGGGTTTCGCTACCTCTCAACCCAATCTACGATTTTTCTATTCACCTCCCAACTCCCAACTCCCAACTCCAAACTGATTTACGTTCCAGGTAGATCGCGTAATCTGTCAGTTAAATGCGATCGATCTGCGAGTACTTTTAGGAGTGGCCCATTTTTGCCAAACTCGACAATACTGATGCCACCGACAGGCATTCCCAACCGGAAGCGAAATCTGCCAGCATCGATACCAAGGAGACTGCACAGCAAAATCCGAATCGTGGCTTTATGAGAGACTACCAAAACATTTCCGTCGCTATAGTGCTGACTGATTTCTTCAATTACAGCTAAAGCGCGAGCGGCGATCGCCATTGCTGATTCGCCACCTGTGGGCGGATTCCAGGCTGGGTCTGCCAACCAGCGGAGATAGTCATCATGATAATCTCGATCGACTGTAGCAATATCTTTCCCTTCCCACTTACCGTAGTTAATTTCTTGCAATCCATCCCGTAATTGTAACTCCATTTTCAAGGCATCAGCTAATGGTTCGGCGGTAGAAATTGCCCGTTGCCTGGGGCTACAAAAAATAGCTTCCCAGGTTGTGCTGGCATAGGCTGTCGCGAATGCTTGAGCCATTTCCTGCCCATCTTCAGTCAGATCTGGATCGATCGATCCACAGAAAAGATTGCCCCGGCTAGATGCCGTTTGTCCGTGGCGGAGAAAATAGAGATTTAGAGCCATACAGGGTAAGGGTGATTGGATAGATTCATTCTACGATGCTACAGCTTACTTTCTTACGCCCTAACTCTCTAACCTGATTCGAGCGAAACTCTGCTAAAATTGAGATGAGGGGCGAACCAAAAGACTGGTTTGCCATTATGCTTCTTGGAATAATAAATGACCAGGAGTGGGTGGAACCCCACTTTTTTTGTTGTTTACTACCGATCGCCTAATAAACCTGTCGAGTTAGCCTTGAATCGTTTTGCGATCGATCGTCAACCATATCAGTATTTCAACGAATCGTTCGCGTCAGCGTCATTGTTGGCAAAGTTAATTGTTGGCAAAGTTAATCTCTTGCTTACAACCGACGACCTCGATTCTTTACAGGAGAGGCTACCTCAAACCCCAAAACTTAGTTACCACCTCATTGACTGGCATTGCCAGTTGTCGTCCCTAGCCCTTATTCCCTGCCGAATCTATGGCTCATCCCCTCATTCCCCAAATTACCGACATCGCTACCCCAGTCGCCACCGAATTGGGACTAGAAGTAGTTGCTGTTGTCTTTCATACCAATCAACGCCCGCCAGCACTGCGGGTAGATATCCGCAATCCAGAGGCAGATACTGGGTTAGAAGACTGCACCCGCATGAGCCGCGCTCTAGAAGCGGCTTTAGATGCTACCGATGTGATTCCTTTTGCCTATGCACTGGAGGTTTCTAGTCCGGGCACTAGTCGGGAACTCACTACCGATCGCGAGTTTAATGCCTTTCAAGGCTTTGCGGTTCAAGTCACCACTACTCAAACCTTTGACGGCAAAACCCAATGGCAAGGACAACTAATTCGCCGTGACGACACAGCCATTTATCTGAGTCAAAAAGGAAAATCAGTGGAGATTCCCAGAGAATTAGTCAGTAAAGTTTCGTTAGATGACGATCGATAAAATCTGTTGATGGTAAATCATCAATTTATAATTTAAATTATTATGGCAAAAGCAAAAGAACAGAAAAAGAATGCTAGTTTGACTGGACTTAGAACCATGATCGAAGAAATTAGTCGCGATCGTAACTTACCTAGTTCGTCCGTTCAAGCCGCATTGCGAGAAGCCTTACTCAAAGGTTACGAACGCTATCGCCGTTCGCAGCATTTAGATACAATGCAATTTGAAGAAGATTATTTCGACAACTTCGATGTATTTCTAAATCTAGATGATGAAGCTTTTCAAGTAGTGGCAACTAAAACGATCGTCGAAGAAGTCATCGATGAAGATCATGAAATTTCGTTGCAAGAAGTCAAAAACATTCTGCAACAGGAAGCGGCGGAAGATTTGACCGAAGCAGAACTAGCCGAAATGATGCCCACTCAAATCGGTGACTCCGTGGTGCTAGACGTAACACCCGATCGCGATGATTTCGGTCGGATGGCGGCAATTCAAGCCAAACAAGTCCTCGCCCAAAAGCTGCGCGATCAACAACGCAAAATCATTCAAGAAGAATTCGAGCAGTTTGAAGGAACAGCCTTAGTCGGCAAGGTGTTGCGATTTGAACGTCAATCAGTGATTTTGTCTGTGAGTAGCAGTTTTGGCCAGCCAGATGTCGAGGCTGAACTACCTCAAAAAGAACAACTACCCAACGATAATTATAAAATTGGTCGGACATTTAAAGTCTTTCTTAAAAAAGTCCGCGAAGGCTCTCAACGCGGCCCGCAACTGTTGGTCTCGCGTGGTGCGGCTGGTTTAGTGGTCGAACTCTTTGCCAACGAAGTCCCCGAAATCGAAGAAGAACTGGTGCGGATCGTCGCTGTGGCGCGGGAAGCTAGCCCGCCATCTCGTCATGTCGGCCCCCGCACAAAAATTGCTGTAGACACTTTAGAAGGCGATGTAGACCCCGTAGGTGCTTGCATTGGGGCACGAGGTTCGCGAATTCAGGTGGTGGTGAATGAATTGCAAGGGGAGAAAATCGATGTGATCCGCTGGTCGCCCGATCCTTCTACTTATATTTCTAATGCCCTTAGTCCGGCGCGGATCGATGAAGTGCGATTGGTCAATCCTGATGGTCGTCAGGCGCATGTATTAGTACCCCAAGATCAGTTGAGTTTAGCGATCGGCAAAGAAGGGCAGAATGTCCGACTAGCCGCCCGGTTGACTGGCTGGAAAATCGATATCAAAGATGCTGCCAGATATGACCCGATCGCGGCAATGGTTGAGGTCGAAGCTGAGCGTCAGGCTCAAGAAGCCTACCAATCCCGCTATCAGCCTGATTATCAGGATGCTGATTATTCTGAGGATAATTAACTGGCGTTAGACGATCGACCATTCATCCTTCTTTTGGCTTAGGTTGTGATTGACTGCGCTTCACGGCTTTCTTGCTGGTTTTAGCCTGAGACAACAAGGATGTGGCGAAGGAGATCGCTTCTTGAGCTGATTGTCCACCAGCGATTTGGGCAATTTCGTCGCGACGTTGGTGCTGAGAGTGAAGTTCTTCAATCCGGACGATCGTGCGTTCGGTGCGAAGAGCTAGAGTGCCACTCTTTGCCTCAAGGCTGTTATCTGAGGTTGTGGGCGCATCGATTGTGTCTTTGGCGACTCGAAAATGTCGATCGGCCATCGCCGCAATTAGTGGTTGATGAGTGACACAGAGAATTTGCTGGGATTGGCTGAGGTGGTGGAGTTTGGTAGCGATCGCTTGAGCGACTGTCCCCGATACCCCTGCATCGATTTCATCGAAAATGAGGGTGCCCACCCCCGTATTGTGGGAAAAGCAAGCTTTGAGCGCGAGGAGAAAGCGGCTCATTTCCCCACCGGAAGCGGTAGCGGCAAGTGGTTGGATCGGTTCACCAGGATTAGGACTGAAGTTGAAGGTAATGCTGTCGGCACCTGTAGGCGTTGGGGTTTGAGGGGTAATAGCAACTTGAAACTGCACTTTATCCATTGCCAAGGGTTTGAGTTCGCGGATCAGTTGATGCTCGAGATCGAGTGCGGCTTGCTGACGCAGCGTTGTTAATTTTTCACAAGCGATCGCGAGTTGAGATTTGCAATCATGGACTTGCTGTTCTAGCTCTTCCAGGGATGCCCCTGCCCCGGTAAGCTGGGTTAATTCAGTGTGGATGGAGTTTTGAAATTCGATCGCATCTAGCAGGCTAGGGCCATATTTACGGCAAATTAGTTTGAGTGTGCGAATCCGCTCTTCGATTTCGAGCAGTCGATCGGGATCGGCTTCTAAGGCATCCCCATAATAATTAATTTCTCGGCCAGCTTCGGTGACTTGGGCGAGGGCAAGGCTGACGAGATCGAGGCTAGATTGGAGACTGGGATCGATCGAGACCATTTCAATCAGGGTAGATTCAGCTTTACCCAATAGATCCGCAACGGCAAGCGCGCCTCCGGTATCATTTTGATAGAGCAATTGATAAACAGCGTAACTTTGCTGTTGCAAATCAACGACATGGGTAAGTCGTTGGCGTTCTTCTTCAAGGTGAATTGGTTCGTCAGCAGTGGTGAGATTGGCTTGCTCCAGTTCCTGAGCTTGATATTGCAATAAATCTAGGCGTTGGAGTCGTTGCTGTTCGTTTTGTTGGCGATCGAGCCAAGTTTGATAGACTTGTTGATACGCTGAGTGGGCGATCTTGACAATTTCTTGCTGGTTGAGTAAGGTTTCCCCACCATACAGATCTATTAGTTCCCGTTGATGGATCGGATTTGTGAGTTCGACTGTTTGCCCTTGGGCGGTAATCTCGATCAGCAGATCCCGTAATTCCTGGGTGAGAGTGCGATTGCAAATTGCACCATTTACCCGCAATCGCGAGCGCAGATTGCCCCCCTGGAGATTCAATTCCCGACTACAAATGACCGCACTATCTTCGATTAAATCGAATTCTCGATCGAGCAACCATGCTCGCACGCGACTGTTTGTTTGAAATGTTCCTTCGATCACAGCTTTGTCTGTGCCAGTCCGAATCATCCGCACAGTGGCTTTGCCGCCTAAGACTAGATCGATCGCATCGAGAATAATCGATTTTCCCGCCCCGGTTTCGCCCGTTAAAACATTTAATCCTGTCCCGAATTCTAGTTCTAACTCATCAATGAGGGCGAAGTTTTGAATGCGGAGAGAGGATAGCATTGGGGATAAGTAATAAGTAATAAGTAATGGGAATTCGGCATAAATATATTACATGCAATCTCAGCGTGATTCCGCCAGACGATCGATACCGAATCGAGCGAGGATAGATTAAAGTGGGAACATTGAGGTTGCCCCACAGCGAGATAGTTATGAATGAGTTAGAAACGTCTTACCCCAACCAGGCATCAGCTAGTCAAATTATTAGTCGGGAATTGCCCGACTTGAATGTTTACGGCTATCAAGTGCTTGAAGAATTATCTACTCATGCTAACGGACAAAGAGCTACCTATGTAGCGATCGATCGTCAGCTAGATCGCTTGGTAGTCATCAAAGAATGGAAAATGCCGGTTGGCTACACCGCCGCGATGGAGCATCGCAATTCCCCATCTCTAGATTATGCTACTTATCTACCAAAAATCGAACGCTTACAAAAACTCGATCATCCGAATATTTCCCGCTATCTCCACTCATTCGCCACCCCAACTGGATTTTGTGTTGTGCGCGAACATCCCCAAGGAGTCTCCCTCGCTGAATTGGGCACACTCCCAGTCGCCGATATCAAACTGATTGCTCGTGCAGTATTAAAGATTCTCGTTTATCTTCAGCAGTTACATCCAATCGTTATTCACCAAAATATCAAACCAGAGAATATCATCGTAGACACCCAATCAGGATTGCAGGTGTATTTGGTAGACTTTGGCTTGCAAACTTCTAGCGATCCTAACTCGATCGAAATCACACCTGGTTTTACGCCGCCAGAACAATTATCCAATCGTCAATTAACTTCAGCTTCGGATATTTATAGCTTGGGAGTTACGCTGATTTGTTTGCTGACTGGTATATCTACATCACAAGCACCGTATCTATTAGATAAAAGCTACCGTCCGCAATTTCAACACCTATTACCCGAGCAGACTCATCCTAAACTAGTTGCATGGCTAGAAAAAATGGTCGAACCTAACTACCAACGCAGATATCTCGATGCAGCTAGTGCCAGGAACCCGATTGCCAATTTACCGACCAAACGCGCTAAGATCGGAATCGATCTTAGCCCCTCGAAAAAAGGTGAATGGGTAGGTTGGGGAATTGCGGCTGGTATCTCGATCGGATTAGCCTTGATCGTCCGCCAGTTTATATTTATAAATACAGACGAAAGTGATCCCGCTGAAATTGCCCGCAATCAGGCAATTAGTAACCAAGTTAAATTTGAAGAATCCGATCGCGGCAAATTACTCAAAGAAAAGCAGTGTATCGGCTGTAATCTCGATCGGCAAGATTTTACTAAAGCACAACTTTCTGGCGCGTCACTAAATAAATCTAGTCTCACTGGTGCCAATTTTTCTACAGCCAACCTCAGTCTGGCAATCTTCCGCGATGCCGATTTGAGTAAAGCTAATTTTACTAAAGCCAATCTTCGTCAAGCTGCTTTCTATGGTGCCAAACTCATCGGTACAGATTTAGCAGGAGCAGATTTAAGTAAGGCTAAACTAATCTATGCAAAACTCAAAGGTTCGCTACTGCGTAGGGCTAATCTCTCGAATGCAGATCTCAAATTTGCCGAACTCCAACAGGTAGATTTGAGCGGTGCTAATCTTACAAGTGCGGATTTTAGTAATGCTGATTTATCTTACGCTAATCTCCGGAGTGCAAATTTAACTGGGATTAAATTAGATGGTGCAAATTTAACTGGGGCGACGATGCCGGATGGTTCGATTTATCAGGAAGTAGTGAATAAGTAATAAGTAATAAGTAATAAGTAATAAGTAATAAGTAATATATTTATTTATTTATTTATTTATTTATTTATTTATTTATTTATTTTCTGGATGTACTCAACTTGTTTATGCCAATAGCTGGGTAAACTATCCCAAGGATTATGATTGGGAGTATCGGTACTATCATTGGTGACATAGATATAGCCGAGCTGATATTTTGCGGCTCGATCGAGGGTACTTTTCATCAGCTTACTATTTGCGGTGGTGTGAACTAGTACTGCAAAATGTTGGGGTGAATAATTTTTGATATAAGTGGGTGGATGATATTTTTTCCACTCGCGTTGATAATTTTCAAAAATCACGGCAATGTCAGCTACCGGTTGACGAAGATAGATTTCATCTAAATCCGTACCTGGATTGAGGATGACTTGATGTTGCTTGGACTTAGATTTAATATATTGATATATCTGTTGATAATAGTCGAGTTTTTCTTTTGTACTGGCGACTTCATCGATAAAAATTCCATCAACATTAAAATAGTTGAGATAAAGATCGATATCTGATTTAACAGCTTGGAGATCTCGGTTGCTATAGTTAGAGTACACATAACCAACAATTTTGACCTTAGCTTGATGTAGATCCTTAATTCCCTGTTGATAGTCTGAATTAGGTGGCGATCGATCTGGGCCATTGTTGGGATTGATAATTGCAACGATCGAAACTTTTTGGGCAGCTAATACTACTTGCTTCCACAAGTATTTATCCTGATCGTACCAATTGGGATAAATATATAATGGGAGTAAGATTTGGAGTTTATCAGAGTGATTTGGCTGACTAACTTGAGTTATTTGAGTAGGTAGCGCGATCGATTTACCGGATCGAGCTACTAAAAGTTTTGGCTTAGGTAGACCCAAAATTATCCAACTCATTGTCGAAGTTATTAGAAGAGTAATTATTAAGATTCTGCGTAACTTCATCACAACTCTATTGATGGCGATCGTGAATCAATCGAACCCAGATATAATCATATTATATGGATCGAGTTTGTCGCTGGTAGTGCGGGGAGATAACCGACAACTGAAGTTGATTTTAGGTCCAAACAGAACTTTTCCGCCTAAAATCTACAATTACAGTGGAACTAACATAACTTTTCCTCCAGATTAATTTTCACGTTGTGTGAAGGGATCGCGACGATGCCTCCAGCAGACTGGTAGCTTAGTTAGTGGGAAGATGAGACCACATTAGAATTATTAGATTTAAGGGGTTGAGTAATGGCAGCAGATGCATTGCTATGGCAGCGATATCAGGATTGGTTGTACTATCACCCAGGGTTAGGCTTGTATGTAGATATTAGCCGGATGCGGTTTGATGATACGTTGGTTGCCCAACTTCAGCCCAAATTTGTCAAGGCATTTGCGGATATGGCCGCATTAGAAGCGGGGGCGATTGCCAATCCTGACGAACAGCGGATGGTGGGACATTATTGGCTGCGAAATCACGAGCTAGCACCGACTCCCGCAATTGCCGCCGAGATTACCCAGACGATCGAAAACATCGCCGCATTCGCGCTCAAAGTTCATACTGGAATCATTCATCCACCGCAGGGCGGTAAATTCACCGATCTAATTGCGATTGGTATTGGTGGCTCGGCATTAGGCCCGCAATTTGTGGCGGAAGCCCTCGCTCCAGAGCCGCCACCACTAAATATTCACTTTATCGATAATAGCGATCCAGCCGGAATCGATCGCGTCCTCAGTCGGATTCAATCCCGACTTAATACCACTCTAGTCATCGTCACTTCTAAGTCTGGGGGCACTCCGGAACCGCGCAATGGCATGTTAGAGGTTCAAGCAGTTTATCGCACTCAGGGGCTAGATTTTGCCGCCCACGCGGTGGCAATCACTGGAGTGGGGAGCCAACTCGATGGAGTCGCCAAATCTCAAGGCTGGATCGATCGGTTTCCAATGCCTGACTGGGTGGGCGGACGGACATCGGAATTATCCTCTGTCGGGTTACTCCCGGCCGCGCTCCAAGGTATCGATATCCAGGCGATGCTAGCTGGAGCTAGAGAGATGGACATTGCCACCCGCATTCCGGACATCAAGACCAATCCAGCCGCCTTACTCGCTCTTGCCTGGTATGCTTCGGGCAATGGTAAAGGGGAAAAAGATATGGTCGTTTTGCCCTACAAAGATAGCTTGCTCTTATTTAGCCGTTATCTCCAACAATTAGTCATGGAATCTTTAGGGAAAGAAACTGACCTTGATGGCAACCAAGTCTATCAGGGGATTGCGGTGTATGGGAATAAAGGCTCGACCGATCAACACGCCTACGTTCAACAACTCCGCGAAGGTATTGCCAATTTCTTTCTCACCTTCATCGAAGTATTACACGATCGAGGGGGAACATCGCCGGAAATCGATCCGGGGGTAACTAGTGGTGACTATCTTTCGGGCTTTCTCCAGGGGACTCGGCAAGCCTTGTATGGCAATCACCGCGACTCGCTCACAGTCACCATTCCCGCTGTCACGCCTCAAACTGTGGGGGCATTAATCGCTCTATACGAGCGAGCGGTGGGCTTGTATGCTTCGATCGTCAATGTTAATGCCTATCACCAACCAGGCGTAGAAGCAGGTAAAAAAGCTGCGGCTGTGATTCTCAAGTTACAAACGGATGTAGTGAAGACCTTGCATGAAATTGCTGCACCGATGACAGTAATGGAGCTAGCCAACCAAGTTGGCGCACCAGAGCAAGTTGAAGCAATTTATCAAATTCTCCGCCATCTCCAAGCTAACAATCGCGGGGTAGTCTTTACGGGCAATTTTGCCCAACCAGGGAAGTTGCAGGTGAGCTGGAGCCGATGAAAGTTATAACTCGATAAAATTTTTAGAATATCTAGATCCCTGATGGCTCCGAGTCGCCAGGGATATTTTCTGTAGCCTCCGCACTGCGGAATGTACTTAGTTGAGACACTGATGAATTTCACGATCTAGTCAATTTCTCGGATTCCAACTCTTAAATATCGATCGTATAAGTGTAGTTATAAGCTAGCATCACCTGATATTTGTCAGCTTGGAAGGCGCATTCTGCATTTCCAGATCGAAGTCCTTGGTTCCAACCGCAAATGTACTTTCACCATGGGTGCAGTTTGAGGGGCTTTACAAGAAATTACTAGTAGAAAGTATCGCTGTGTTCATACTGATTCTGTCTTACGCGGTGGTACCCACGATGTCTTTGAATTTACTGTAATTGAATAGTCTGTTGGTCTAGCCTCTGTGCTAGTGGATCGAATTAGTTGAAATTGAATTATTAACCTAGCTAAATTAATCATAAAGGACATCATGGGTGCAAGTGCAATTGGCGGAATTTTACAGAACTTTGTATCGGGAACTTCCGATGTCCAAGGTGCAGCCTTGGTATCGCCAGATGGCTTACCATTAGCCTCTAGTCTCCCCAGTAACATGGATGAAGAGCGGACTTCGGCAATGTCCGCAGCAATGCTCTCTTTGGGCGAGCGAATTGGAAAGGAATTGGCACGCGGTAGCGTTGATAAAATTATGGTTGAAGGTGCTGATGGATTCGGTATTTTGATGGGCTGTGGTGATGATGCTGTGCTCCTCGTTTTAGCTAGTCAATCAGCGAAGCAAGGACTATTGATGCTAGACATCAAACGTACTGTCAGCGAAATTAAAGCTGTCTTAAACTAATTAGTTGCTATCTAAGTAATAGATTGGAGATCTTTTATGTAAGAGATCTCCAATCTATTAATTTAATATATTAGTGTAGATCTCTAAATTATATGTAACTACTTAGGTTAAAAAAAGAGAAAGTTTTCAGGAGCTTACTTAGGCTCAAGTGTCCTTTTTCTAAACCTTTTAATTCATTGAGACTGCTTTCGAGTAATTTGAAGCGGCTCAAAATTTCTTGACTGGCAGCGAGAACTTTTTTGCCTGCTGCTGTCAGATAAAAGCGTTTGCCTAATTGCTCGACTAAGGGCATCCCGACTACTTCATTCGTTAGGACACTGTCGGCTGTGTGAGGTTTAACTCTTCGGCAGCACGGGTGAAGCTATTCTGCCGCACAATCGCCTCTAACAGGTTTAACTGAGGAATTGTGGTCTTTCACAGTTGTGTGGCGAGATGGGAATAGGGTAGTTTGGGCTAGAACACGATCGTGATGAGATCTGCTCTAGGACTAAATGCTCTAGCGGTAGTCGATCTACTCAAATAGTCTTTTTCTATTGATATGGCATTTAAGATTTAATTTTTCTATTTTAAAATCTATTAAATCGATTAAATACATAGGTTAATTCTATCGATATAATAAGTAATAATTGTTTGTAGCTATGCAATATTTTATAGTAATCAGCCTAGAAACTCGGTAGGGCAATGCTTTTAATGGGATATCTGGGACTATTATACTTTCAGGAATAGATTGCCTCACTTTACATCGTCACGATGTATTGACAATCACAATAGAATTGTGCAATGATTTTTAATATAAAATTTATGCAAATCATTGATTTTGTCGATTGCAGCGATCGATCGCAAAATCTCCTCAACTTTCAGATACCCACTTAAAAACCCATGCAACATCTCTCGCGTCGGCACTTTTTGCTGGCGGCTGGTGCCGCTGGTAGCGCAACCCTGCTCAAAGGCTGCGCCATCAACCCACCCTCGCCAGATTCTCTATCTCCCAAAGCACAAGCACTGACTCTCAGCTCGACAACTACCCCAGAAACCACTGCCGTTAAACTGGGCTATATCGCGATCGCCGAATCAGCACCATTAATTATTGCTAGGGAAAAAGGTTTTTTCGCTCGCCACGGCATGACCGATGTGGATGTATCGAAACAAGCCTCTTGGGGTTCGGCGCGAGATAATATTGAAATCGGCTCCTCTAACGGCGGGATCGATGGCGGACAGTGGCAGATGCCCATGCCGCAGTTGATTTCGGAAGGACTGATTACCAAGGGCAATCGCAAAATTCCGATGTTGTCGATGGCGCAGTTGAGCACCCAAGGTAATGGAATTGCAATCTCTGCCCAACATGCTGGTAAGGGTTTCGATCTAGATGTATCGAAGGCGGCAGAATACGTTAGAGAAATGAAAGCTAATGGTAAGCCCTTTAAAGCTGCCTATACCTTCCCCCGCGTCAATCAAGATTTTTGGATTCGCTATTGGCTGGGCGCAGGCGGCATCGATCCTAGTAAAGATATCGATCTGATCGCCGTACCCGCAGCCCAAACGGTAGCAAGTATGCGGACTGGATCGATGGATGGCTTTAGTACTGGCGATCCTTGGCCATCGCGGATTTTACGAGATCGCCGCAAATATGGATTCCTGGCAGTTTTAACAGCCCAAATTTGGCCAGCACACCCAGAAGAATACTTTGCTATGCGTGAAGATTGGGTCAGAAAAAATCCTAAAGCCGCCAAAGCAATTCTTAAAGGGATTATGGAAGCCCAAATGTGGTGCGACGATCCGAAAAATAGAGCAGAAATGGCTGCTATTTTAGGACAACGTAAATACTTTAACGTTCCCAGCGATCTATTAATTGGCCCGTACACGGGTGAGTATATACTTGGTGCCGATCGCAAAACAGTTAAGGATGAGAAATTAGCAATTCGCTACTGGAAAGATGCGCGAGGCAGCGTTTCTTATCCCTATAAGAGTCACGATCTATGGTTCTTAACCGAAAGCGTCCGGTGGGGATTTTTACCTCAAGGTGCTTTAGGTGAAGCCGATCGGATTATTAATGCGGTGAGTGGCGAGAAGTTTTGGCGAGAGGCTGCTCAAGAATTGGGGATTGCCAGCGCAGATATACCTCAATCTACTTCTCGCGGCATCGAGAAATTCTTCGACGGTGCCGAGTTCGATCCTGCCAAGCCGAAGGCTTATTTAGATAGCTTGAAAATCAAAACGATGAAGGCTTAATATCGCTATCTGATTAAGTAACAAGTAGTAAAAATTTTTATGATAGGATTTCAAATTCCTATCTTAACAACTCAATTCTCAATTCTCAATTAATTTTGGAGCGTTATTATGACAACTGGCATACGTAAATCATCGGCATTTCGGATCGGCAATATGGAAATATCTGCCAAAAGCATCAAGAAATATGTTTTGCCACCAGCGATCGCGATTTTTACATTCTTAGCTTTGTGGGAAGCTTTATCGGCTTCGGGACTTACCTTATTACCTGGCCCTTCGAGCCTATTTACCGATGCGCGGACGTTTGAATTAGTGCGCTATCCTTTTTACGATCGCGGCGGCATTGATAAGGGGATGTTCTGGCAGACTTGGGCAAGCTTACAACGCGTAGGCATTAGTTATACATTAGCCGCGATCGTTGGGATTAGTCTGGGCATTGCGATCGGTACCAGTGAGATGCTCTCCCGCGCACTCGATCCATTGTTTCTATTCTTGAGAACTGTTCCCCCTTTGGCTTGGGTGCCAATTTCCCTCGCTGCCTTGAACAAAAACGAACCCGCTGCTCTCTTCGTAATCTTTATTACCGCCGTCTGGCCGATTTTAATTAATACCGCAGTTGGTGTCAAACAAATACCCCAAGATTATATTAACGTTGCCAAAGTCGTCCAAGCTTCCAAGAAAAAGTACTTTTTCAACATTCTCCTCCCTTCCGCACTGCCCTATATTTTCACTGGTTTGCGCGTGGCAATTAGTTTAGCTTGGTTGGCAATTATCGCCGCCGAAATCGTGATGTCGGGAATTGTTGGGATTGGTTTCTTTATCTGGGAAGCTTATCAAAATAACTACATCAGCGAAGTTATTCTCGCCTTGATTTGGATCGGTGCGGTTGGTCTATTACTCGATACAGCAATGAGCTGGTTGCAGAATAAAATCGTTAAACAATAGCTATTTAGTCAGCGATTAATTTTATGTAGGTGATCGCAAATTAATTGCTCCGGTTTAAGTTGAAATCCCCCTTAGTCCCCCTTAAAAAGCGGATGCGCGTACTGTTCGGGTTCCCCGACAGTGTAGCGCACCAAGCAGGGGGACTAAGATCCGGATCTGAGCAAGCTTTCCAAGGGGGTTGGGGGATTCAGATCTCCAACGCAGCAATTTAACCAAACCCGATCGACTCCTGATCGCTAAATCTCAATCGACTATATAAACATCCAAAATTTATAAACTGCCATGTCAACAGTCGAATTAGTCAATATTAAAGATGCGGGGAAAACCTTCCCGCTCAGTGGGGGGAAAGAATATATAGCCCTACGCGGTATCGATCTCCAAATCAGACGCGGTGAATTTATTGCGCTGATCGGTCACTCTGGCTGTGGCAAATCTACCCTGCTAAATATGATTGCCGGATTGGATTTAGCCACCGAAGGAGTAGTTTCCTTAGAAGGATTAACTATTACCAAACCTGGTCCCGATCGAATCGTAGTTTTCCAGAACTATTCACTATTACCGTGGATGACAGTCCGTGAAAACGTCGCTTTTGCGGTTGATGAAGTTCTGACCGAAAAAACTGCCGAAGAGCGGAAAGAAATCGTCGAGCATTATGTCGATGTCGTCGGACTTTCTAAAGAGATTGACAAATATCCCAGTGAAATGTCTGGGGGAATGCGCCAACGGGTCGCGATCGCCCGCGCTCTAGCCGTGCAACCGCGCTTATTGTTACTTGACGAACCCTTTGGTGTACTCGACGCGCTGACGCGGGGTAAATTGCAAGAACAGCTAGTCAAAATTTGCGAAGATAATAACATTTCGGCGTTAATGGTGACTCATGAAGTCGATGAAGCCGTACTGATGAGTGATCGAGTGGTCATGCTGACAAATGGCCCAGCTTCCAAAATTGGTTCGATTTTAGATGTTGATATTCCCCGCCCGCGTAAGCGGTTAGAAGCCGTTAAACATCCGAGTTACTATCAGCTCCGTAGCGAAATTATTTACTTTCTCAACCAGCAGAAACAAGTTAAAAAAATGCGGGCGCAGAAAGTTCAAAATGTTGCTGCCCACGGGTTAGAAAAAGTTAACTTGCAGCTTGGATTTGTGCCTCTAACGGCATGTGCGCCGATGATTATTGCCAAAGAAAAAGGCTTCTTTGTCAAACACGGTTTAGAACAAGCCTCCTTAGTCCGAGAATCAAGCTGGCGCGGTGTCGTCGATGGACTGGCTGGTGGCTATATCGATGCCGCAGCCATGCCATCGGGAATGCCGCTGTGGATTACCCTTGGTGGTGCGGGCAATCAAAGTGTACCCGTAGTTACCTCCCTGACGATCAGCCGCAATGGTAACGCCATTACCCTCGATAAAAAGTTTAAGAAACTGGGGGTCAAAACCCTCGCCGATTTCCGCGACGCGATCCGCGCCACACCCAATGAACCCCACCGGATGGGTGTAGTGCATCCTTCTTCGATGCACAATCTGCTACTGCGTTATTGGCTGGCAAGTGCGGGAATCGATCCCGATCGAGAATTGAAATTAAAACAAATCCCGCCTGCTCAAATGGTCGTAGACTTGAAAAACGGCACGATCGACGGTTTTTGTGTCGGCGAACCGTGGAACCTACGTGCCGAAATCGAGGGGATTGGCTTTACCGTCGCCCGCGATATCGATATCTGGAATGGTCATCCTGGCAAAGTTCTGGGCTGTCGCCAAGATTGGGCTGCGGCATTCCCCAATACCTTTATTGCCCTAAATAAGGCAATTCTAGACGCTTGCCGCTACTGCGCCGACCCTGCTAATGCCGAAGAAATTCGCCAAATCTTAGCCCGTAAGGAATATATCGGTACTAATATCGACTTTATCCACCTCGGCGGCCCCAATGATATCGTTCCTGGGGTAGAATCGGTCGCTCACCACGTCTTTTTTGGTGATGGTGTTAATCGTCCCAGTCGGACAGAACATCTCTGGCACATGGTCGAGATGGCGCGCTGGGGCGATGTGCCATTCCCTCGCAATTGGGTAGAGGTACTCGAAAATACCTGTCGCGTCGGCGTATTTAGTACCGCAGCGCGGGAACTGGGGATGACCGAGATTTCCTACAGCCGCAGTTCAATTAAGCTCGTCGATGGTACCACTTTCGACGCTGAAGATCCGATTCGCTATCTCAACAATCTCGAAATCAAACGCGATATCACCCTGGCGGAAATTCACTAACAGTATCTGGGGAGAGTATTCTAGACACTTTCTCCAGATTGCCGATGTCTGCCCGATCGATATTTAACGAAAATCAGGGGTCTGAATCCCTCGCCTAAAAACCTCACTTTCAACTTTCAACTTTTAACATAAACTATTACAAATCCTAAATACTATGACTGCTATTTCTGCACCTCTGTCGGGAAGATTAAAAAATACCAACCAAGATTTTATCAGCTTTCAAGGAGTCACTAAAACTTATCCTTCTAGAGCAGGATTAAATGTTGTCATTAAGAATATCGATCTCACTGTCAAGCAAGGCGAATTTATTTGTATTATTGGGCACTCTGGTTGCGGTAAATCTACATTACTAAATACACTTTCTGGATTTGCCACACCCAACGAAGGTCAAGTCACCATGAATGGTAAGTTAATTACCAAGCCAGGGCCAGACCGAATGATGGTTTTTCAAAGCTACTCCTTGATGCCATGGATGACAGCTTATGAAAATGTCTATTTTGGATTGGATTCAGTCCATCCCAACAAATCTAAATCGGAAAAAGATCGGATTGTCCGTGATACTTTGACGATGGTTGGTTTGGGCGAGGCAATGGAAAAAACCCCTACCCAATTATCTGGGGGGATGCGTCAGCGGGTAGCGATCGCACGAGCTTTTTGTCTACGTCCTGAAGTCTTGATTTTAGACGAACCTTTTGGTGCGCTAGATGCAATTACTAAAGAAGAAATGCAGGAAGAAGTTTCGGAAATCGTCCGCGAAGTTGGGTGTACAGTACTCATGGTGACTCACGATATCGATGAATGCTTATTCCTTGCCGATCGATTAGTCATGATGACTGAAGGCCCAGCGGCTAGTATTGGTGAAATTTTAGATATTCCCTTCGAGCGTCCTCGCGATCGCGAACAAATGTTGGAAGATCCGCGTTATTACGATTTGCGTAACCGCGCTCTCGAATTTCTATATAGTGGCAATTCTCATTAGTTTGATATTCAGTGGGAAGCTATCGATAGAGATAATTTATAATCATCTCTATCGATAGTTTTAACTGTTTACTTCTTAAGGATCTATCATTAATTCTATCTATCATGCTCGTATTAGAAGCATTTACATTAGCAACGATATTATGCGGATTTTTCGCCATCATCCTCAAGCGGAATTTGGTGATGAAAGTTTTCGCAATGGATGTGATGAGTACGGGAGTAATTGCTTACTACGTGCTGATTGCGGCGCGGGGTGGTTTGGTTACGCCGATCGCTGGCAATGCCAAAAATAGTGCCACTTACGCCGATCCTGTCCCCCAGTCGGTAATTTTAACCGCGATCGTAATTGGGTTTTCAATTCAGGCTCTGATGCTAGTTGGAGCGATGAAATTGGCAAAGGATCATCCTACCTTAGATACCCGTGAAATCGAAAAGGGGAATAGTCCATGAATACCATCTCGATCGCCTGGATCGTCCTGCCATTTGTGGCGGGATTTCTGATTTTTTTACTACCAAAACTCGATCGCTATCTAGCGATATTCGCCGCGATCTGCTCGGCAGGATATGCATTACAGCTAATAACTTCTCAATTGTCGATCAATCTGCTGTTACTCGATAATTTCGGGGTGACTTTATTAATCGATTCACTCAGTGGTTATTTTATTCTCACAAATGCCCTCGTCACTGCTGCGGTAATTCTCTACTGTTGGCAGACTGAAAAGGTAGCATTTTTTTATGGGCAATTAATTATCCTGCATGGCAGTTTGAATGCGGCGTTTGCCTGTACGGATTTTATTAGTTTGTATGTAGCTTTAGAGGTAAGCGGCATTGCTGCGGCACTTTTAATCGCCTATCCACGCACGGATCGATCGATCTGGGTGGCGTTGCGGTATCTACTTGTCAGTAATGTGGGGATGTTGTTTTATTTAGTCGGCGCGGTGCTAGTCTATAAAGCGCATCATTCCTTTACCTTTGCAGGTTTACGCGGTGCGCCGCCGGAGGCACTCGCGCTAATTTTTATGGGGCTGATGACGAAAGGTGGCGTGTTTGTTTCTGGTTTGTGGTTGCCCATGACTCACTCAGAATCAGAAACGCCAGTTTCGGCGATGTTGTCGGGAATTGTGGTGAAAGCGGGGGTATATCCGCTGGTACGGTGTGCGCTGATTTTAGATGAGATCGACCCCATTATTCGAGTTTTCGGGGTGGGGACAGCCGTTTTAGGCGTTTCCTATGCAGTGTTTGAGAAGGATACCAAACGGATGTTGGCATTTCACACTGTTTCTCAGTTGGGCTTTATGCTGGCAGCTCCTCAAGTAAGCGGATTTTACGCTTTGACGCATGGCTTGGTTAAATCGGCGTTATTTATGCTGGCGGGAGCTTTGCCAAGTCGCAATTTTAAGGAATTACAGCAGCAACCAATCGATCGCACAATCTGGATTTTCTTAGCAATTGCCGGATTCTCGATTTCTGGCTTTCCCTTACTATCTGGGTTTGGGGCGAAGGTATTGACGATGAAAAATCTCCTACCGTGGCAAGAAATCGCGATGAATGTGGTGGCAGTGGGAACGGCGATTTCGTTCGCGAAATTTATCTTTTTACCGCATCAGCCAGGTGTAAATACTAAGCCGATGAAGCTGGGATTTTGGCTGGCGATCGGTTTATTAATTGGCGGACTAGTCGTCGCAAATATTGTCTACTTTGAGGCGTATGATGCTCAAAATACAATTAAAGCGATCGCCATTATTGCTGTCGGTTGGTTAGCTTATGCAGCGATCTTTAAGCGAACGGCACTCAAACTACCCCGCATGTTCGAGCAATTTGACGATCTAATTGGCGTGATGACGTTAGTGTCAATTTTACTATTTTGGGCAACATTTGTATGAGTGGTTATCTAAATATCATTCTCCGATTAACTATTTGGCTGCTACTCACATCCGATCTGAGTCCAGAAAATATCGCGATCGGGATTGTGATTTCCTTGCTATTGCCCCACACGCAACAATCGATAGGCACAGTCAGGGATTGGCTCCAGGTAATGGGTAAAATTGTGATGGCGATTCCGATCGCCTATATCGAAGCGATCGAAATGATTCTGCGTCCCCATCAGGCGGAAGATGTCGAGATCGAAAGGGTGCCGCCAAATCGATCGTCTGGGCTAGTATTTCTAGATATTTTTCTGATTACCTTCACACCCAAAACAATTGTCTATAAATATCATCCAGATGGTGGCTACGAAGTTCATCGAGTCAAACGGAGAAGGAAGTTATGAATTCAATCTTGAATTTTATCTTGATACTGATGATTATTGCGCTATTAATCCCGATCTATGCAGCATGGAAAGCCGATGATGTGTGGCAAAAAATGTTGGCACTAGCCAGCGTTTCTAGTAAAGCATCAATTATTATTTTGGTTGTATCTGTCTTGCGGGATGACTGGATGATTGGCGTAGTTGGCGCGATCATCTTGAGCGTGGGCAATGCTGGATTTA
Source organism: Chamaesiphon sp. VAR_61_metabat_425 (assembly GCA_031425415.1). Lineage (GTDB taxonomy): Bacteria > Cyanobacteriota > Cyanobacteriia > Cyanobacteriales > Chamaesiphonaceae > Chamaesiphon. Next base: position 55,936 of record JANPJH010000010.1, read on the forward strand.
TGCTGCTGGCACAGTTACTTAAACGGATGGAGAACACATGATCGATCTTCTCAGTTATTTCTGTATCGGCGTTGGGATTGTCTTCTGGTTTTGGGGGACTTTGCCACTACTCGGCAAGCGATCGGTAATATTTAAGTTGCACAGTCTATCAGTTTCAGATACCCTCGGCTCGATGGCGATCGTATTTGGATTGCTGCTAAAACTGCCCAGTGAATGGCAATTACTGATATTAGCGATTATCTCGTTGGCAATGTGGAACACTATGTTGGGCTATGTATTAGCATATTGTGCGAGTAGTCAGGAGGAGCAGTCATGACAGATCCTTATATCTACGCGATTGTTGCTCTGTTACCCATCACTGCGCTGATGTTGGTATTTCAATCCAATCCTTACAATGCACTGATTTTGCGTGGCATTCTTGGTGCAATTGCCGCCCTCATCTATTCAATTCTAGGCGCGGCGGATGTCGCTTTAACCGAAGCGTTGATGGGTACTTTACTATCGATTTCTTTGTATGCGATCGCGGTGAGATCTTCAATGGTAGTGAGGCTTGGCATCTTGAGTAACAAGACGACACTCGATCCACAGATTGAAGATTTACGCACAATTTTTAGTAAACATTATCTCCGGCTTGAACTAGTTTCCTTCGACGATTTATCGACTTTGCGCCAAGCATTGCTCGATCGAGACATCCACACCACGATCGCTCTAAATACCGCTCAGAGCGAAGATTCAGTCGAAATTACCACCAGAATCCCCAGCCTGTATGACATGATGCGATCTCAACTCTCCACAGACATTAACCTCACCTACCTCAACCCCTTAGCCAGTCAGCTCACTGTCACGGAGCCACAGCCATGAGATGGATTTATCTATTAGCAGGTATCGCCCTCGGAGTGAAGATCCTGCTGACTTCCAACGCCCTCCCAAACTTATCACAAATCACGATCGTCGAAACGATCGTCCGCGAAACTGGCATCCCCAATGCCGTATCGGGAATCATCTTGAGAAATCGGCTATATGACACGATTTTTGAAGTCGTCGTCTTTACGATCGCCATCTTAGGCGTAAAATTTCTGCTCTCCACCGAGCAACCTGCCACCACAGTTTACCAATTTACCGATTCACCCTCGATCGTCTTAGCCCGACTGGGCGCGACAATTGCCGCATTAGTCAGTATCGAACTAGCAATTCGCGGACATCTCAGCCCTGGTGGTGGTTTTGCCGCAGGTGTAGCTGGTGGTACCGCCATCGGCTTAGTAGCAATTACCTCCTCCACCGAAGAGATGGATCGACTCTACCAGCGTTGGCACGCCGCCACCTGGGAAAAAATCTCGGCGATCGCTTTCATCGTCATCGCCGCAATTACTCTCTCTGGCGTAGAATTGCCCCACGGCGAGTTAGGTGCCTTAGTTAGTGGTGGGTTTATCCCGCTCCTAAATGTCCTCGTCGCCATTAAAGTTGCCTTGGGTTCGTGGGCGGTAATGTTGCTGTTTATCCGTTATCGTGGCTTGTTATAGCAACAGATCGGGCGATCTCTCAATGGATTTATCGATCAAAATTACCCATCAAATTAGCTGTCGCTTGCTCAAATACAGCTTACGTTTCTGCTACCTCAACTGGTAAACTCAGTTGGTTAACTGGAGTAGTTGACTGGAGCTGATTAACTTGATTAGCTTGACTGAGTTGATTGGCAAGATTGAGTTGATTGGCTGCGTTACCATTTTGGGCGGCAATCGTCCACTCTTTTGCCAAGCTGAGAATATCTGATGGAATCATTACCAATGTGGTGGTGTTATTTTCGGCACCAATTTCTGTCAACATCTGGAGCCGCCGCAATTCCAAGGCGGCAGGGTTTTCCATCATCTTTTGAGCAGCTTGAGTTAGCAGATTGGAAGCTTCTTGTTCAGCTTCAGCTTTAATCAAGCGTGCGCGTTTTTCTCGGGCGGCTTCAGCTTCTTTCGCCATTGCCCGTTGCATCGAAATCGGGATTTCGACATCTTTGAGTTCGACTCGCTCGATCGCCACTCCCCACGGTTCAGTAATTTCATCGACGATTTCTTGCACTTTAGCATTAATTTTATCGCGACTTTGCAACATGTCATCGAGATTATGTTGCCCGACAATATTTCGCAGGGTGGTCATCGAAGCTTGATATACAGCCATCTGGTAATTTTCAACGCGATTGATTGCCTTCATCGGATCGATAATCCGATAGTAGAGGACAGCATTAATTTTAATCGTCACACTATCTGCTGTTACCGCTTCTTGGGGGGGAATATCCACGGTTTTAGTCCGAATATCCACCTTGGCTTTTTGATCGATCAACGGGATTGTAAAGTACAAGCCTGGTCCCTGAATTTTTTGGAACCGTCCCAATCGAAAAATGACACCGCGTTCGTACTCGCGATCGACTCTAATTCCCGATTTAATAATCGATGCTGAAATTATTGCAGCAATTAGTAATCCAAGTCCTTCCATAATCTTCTCAACCTCTGATTAACGGTTATCTACCCACCAATTCCTAGTCTCCCCGCCAGATCGGGACTAAACGGAATTACCGTTGCTGCCATCAAAAATAAGGCTAGTAATCCCAGTGCCGCACGGGCATCATTTGGTTCGGTAATTTCATCCAAGCTGGGACGTTCTAGAGAGCGTTGTAAGAATCCCACCAGAATCAGCCAGTAGAGAATTACCAGGTTAGCTGGATTGAAAAATGCCACAAATCCCAAAATTATTAATGTGACTAGGGTTGTGCGTTGGGCTGTTTTGCGACCATAAATGGCTTGGACGATTCTGCCGCCATCTAGTTGGCCCACTGGCATCAAATTTAGTGCATTGATAACTAGACCCAACCAACCAATAATAACTAACGGATGAATCGAGATTGAGGGCTGATGCACTGCGGTGCCTAGTACAATTTTAGCTAACGCGCCAACTAAAATCGAGCCTTGAAAAAATTGGGAGGGGAGATCTAGTCCGCCACTAGCTTTGGAGAGCAATAAGCCAACAATTAACATGATTAGTGAGACTAAACCACCAGTGGCTGGCCCAGCGATCGAGACATCAAATAGTACACTGCGATCGGGTAATAATGACTCAAACCGAGTAATCGCTCCAAAAGAGCCAATCTGTCCGGTTGGCAGGAAAAATGGCCACCCAATTTTGACTTGACGGAGCCGTGCGAGTACTTGGTGTCCCACTTCATGGGCTGTCAATACCGTCCAGATGCCTAAGGATAAGGGTAAAACCTCCTTGATTCGTTCGGTATGTGCATAAAAATCGAATCCCAGAAACACGCCCATCGCTTCGAGACTAGTGGCGATTGTCGAGACAAACATGATCCCTGCCAGGATTTTTTGCCCGATGGTTGCGGGTTGAGGGTCATTACTACTGGGTAAGACAACAACTACCGGACGTTCCTCCGGATCGGGAACGAGGAACAGGCGATATCGCTCACCCACTTTACTATGTAACTTGGCTGTCAATCGCTGATGGACTAACGCTGCTTCCCCACGCAAATTACCTTTGAAAATTGCCCCTTGTTGATAGGGAATCGTCTCGGTTGCAAAGAAAGTATCAATACCAAAAATCTCCTTGATTCCGGTCAAATCTGCATCGGGGATGTGTGGTATCTCTAGCTTGATTTGTAGGGGTTGCGCGCCAATTTCACCAGGGTTTGGCGACTGTCTGGCTTGAGCTTTAATTCTGCGCTCGACAATTTTAGCGGCTACTTCCGGATCTTCTGCCGCCAGCCGCACTTGAGTTCCCAACCATACATAGATCCCGGTAGATATGACCATAAGCACGAGAATTTCGACCAGGTTGATATATAACCCGATCGACAGTGCGCCAAAGCACAACAGCCACGGAGACATCAGCACAACAGCTTGCAACCACGACAGGATGCCGAATTTACCCAAGTCTCGATTCCGATAATAACCCCACCCCAGAATGCCGAGCGCGATAATTAATAGGGCGATTGTTGTTGTATTTCCTGTTGTAGTCATTTGTGATAATTAGATTCTGGGGGCAAGTTGCGTTTTTAACCACATGTATATAGGATGACAGCAATGTTCGGCTAAGGCTAGTAGGAATCGAAATTATAAATTTCGATCCGAGCCGGTCATTTCTCTTTCATCGCTGTGTGATTAATGCCCCTCATTAGCTTAAAATCCAAACGATCGAGTCATTTAATATGCCCAATTTAAACTAATCTGGTCTAAATTTGTATCAGTAAGATCGACTCGATCGAGAATCGCCCGCGCGAGATTAGCTCCCATCAGATTAGCTTTATTTAGTTTAGCTCCTGTCAAATCAGCATCTTGAAGATTGACATATCGCAATTGAGCCGCAGTAAGATTGGCACCAGTCAAATTAGCATTGGCCAAGTTTGCCCCTGAGAGCCTAGCTTCTGTTAAATTGACGCTATCGAGTTCGCCCTCTTGCAGATTAGAATCCTTAAGAAATGCCCGACTCAAATTTATGCCTTGAAGGGAAGTACCCTGAAGATTTGCACCGCTTAATCTCCCTTCCAAAACGTTTGCCCAGTTAAAATTTACGCCAACTAAATTAGCATCCCGTAAATTAACCCGATAAAGATTGGCTCCACACAAATTAGCCCCAGCGAGATTTGCACCGCGTAGATTCGCACCGATGAGACTAGCCGCACTCATTCGTGCAGCGAGTAGTGCAGATTTTACCAAGAATGCGCCCTGCAAATTTCCTTTAGATAAGTCAGCACCACTGAGATTCCCTTCACTCATCTTAACGAAACTGAGATTTGCCCAGTTTAGCTTGGTGCAACTCAAATCCGATCGAGTCAGGAAGGCTCGACTCAAATTTGCCCCAGTGAGATTAGCACCCCGCAAATTCACCTCGATCAAAGCTACGCCTTGGAGATTGGCACCTGTCAAATCTACTCCAGTAAAGTCTCGCTCTCCAGCTTCATACATCCTCAGTAATGTGCTAGTTTTCATCACCACTGCCACCACAATAGGTCAAGCATAGATTTCGATCGAAAGGTTCGCTCTAAATCTAACTCGGCCGAAATCGATCGGAATTAGATTTAGCGATCGATTCTTACTATCGATTCCGCTACTTACTTAGTATGCTTTTGACAGTGGCAAAGTTCGCTTTAGTGATATTTCTTAATCATCGATAACTAGGAGTAGACAGGCATTATTTTAGAACTTTTGTTACGGAAATTTGCTAAAAGTTAAATCCGATCTCACACTCGATCTCTACAACTCTCACTATGCCAAGTAAATCTATCGATCGACCTGAATCAATCTGTCAATTGACTCTCATTTTACCGATATGAAAGTTAATGTAATGTGGGAGTTGTGAGTTGGGAGTTGGGAGTTGGGAGTTGGGAGTTGCTGTACCACCGTATGGGAGTTGGGAGTTGGGAGTTGGGAAATACC
>JANPJH010000011.1:0-20300 GCA_031425415.1 Chamaesiphon sp. VAR_61_metabat_425
TCTGCCTGCGGATTCAACCGCATCCGGTTGATTAATTCCAGTAATTCTTGCTCTTTGGCGGTAGGCTGTGCCATGTTTCCTCTAGGGTTAGTTAATGGATGCGATAGATAGTTGAGCGAGCAGCACGATTTGCACCTAAAAGCCACAGGTTTGACTTCAAAGTGATGGCAGATATCTAGGTAGTGAAAATACGGATCGGGGCTAGCAAATTTATAGCTGGATCGATCTACCCCGATCTCGAACAGCTCTAGTTACTTAGCTAGGTTGTTGCTACTATTTATACTTACGATCGAACAATCCTCCAGCAGCCGATCGGCTGATGTTTTGATTGCTGCGTGGCGGTTTCAGTCGTTTGGCTCTCAGAGATTTGGGCGATGTCAGACCGAAAAATATCGAAAATTTGATCTTCGATGATAGATACTGAGCGGCGATCGGTAAATCTTTTGACCTAAGTATGTATAGCCCCGATCGCTAGATCTACTTGCGTGTATTTACTTAGGGATAATGTTGTCGAACGGAGTTTACAGATCGAAACGTTGTACTCCCGCCGATCACCATGTATAAAAACACCAGAAATATCCATACGTCCCCACGCTCTGATAGACTTGTAGACTGAAATCCCTATAAATAAAGCCCTTTGGGAGCGAATAGCAGTGGAAAATAGTTTAGGTTTAGAAATTATTGAAGTAGTTGAGCAAGCGGCGATCGCGTCAGCACGCTTAATGGGCAAAGGCGACAAAAATGAAGCCGATCGGGTTGCGGTTGAAGCAATGCGCGAACGGATGAATAAAATCCACATGCGCGGACGGATCGTGATCGGTGAAGGTGAACGTGATGACGCACCAATGCTCTATATCGGTGAGGAAGTTGGGATTTGCTCTCAACCTAATGCTGCTGATTTGTGTACCCTTGATGAGCTAGTCGAAATCGACATCGCTGTCGATCCTTGTGAAGGTACAAACCTTTGTGCTTATGGACAACCTGGCTCGATGGCAGTACTCGCTATCTCCGAAAAAGGTGGCTTATTTGCAGCTCCAGACTTCTACATGAAGAAATTAGCCGCACCCCCAGCCGCTAAAGGCAAAGTGGATATCAATAAATCTGCGACCGAAAACCTGAAAATTTTATCAGAATGTCTCGATCGGGCGATCGAAGAATTAGTGGTCGTCGTCATGAAACGCGAACGCCACAACGAGCTGATTGCCGAAATTCGGGCTGCTGGTGCGCGAGTCGCCCTGATCAGCGATGGTGACGTTGGGGCTGCAATCAACTGTGGTTTTGCTGGCACGAATATTCACGCACTGATGGGTATCGGTGCGGCTCCTGAAGGGGTAATCTCCGCCGCAGCCCTCCGCTGTTTGGGTGCCCACTTCCAAGGACAACTGATCTACGATCCAGCCATTGTCAAAACTGGTCTGATCGGCGAAAGTAAAGAAGCAAACATTGCTCGTCTTAAAGAGATGGGTATCACCGATCCTGATAAAGTCTACACCGCTGAAGAGTTAGCTTGTGGTGAAAATGTCCTCTTTGCTGGCACGGGAATTACCTCCGGTAACATTATGGATGGTGTTCGCTTCTTTAAAGGTGGCGCACGTACTCACACATTGGTTATCTCCAGTCAGTCCAAAACTGCTCGGTTCGTCGATACTATTCATATGGTCGGTAATCCTAAAACTGTCAGTCTGCGCTAGGGGTTAGGCATTAGGGGTTAGGGATTAGGGATTAAGCTTTAGGCTTTAGAGGATGTCTAGCAATTTTCTCCCTGACCACTAACCCCTAGAGTGAAGAACCATAACAAAATATTTACAACCTCACCGGATTAGCGCAAGATAGACAGCGATTATACACAATGACCGAGCCGGATTGCTATCAGTCCCACAGCATGTATAGTGCATTATTAATAGTTAAATATCCGTAACTTAAATAACAAAATTTTAAAATAACTATCCTTTGAGCGTGGAGTAAAATGAATATTGCTGTCATTGGTTTGAGTCATAAAACCGCACCTGTAGACATCCGTGAAAAACTTAGCGTTCCAGATACACAGATGGAAGCGGCGATTCAGAACCTTTGCAATCATCCCCATATCCAAGAAGCAACGATCCTCAGCACTTGCAATCGCTTAGAAATTTATATTGTCACACCAACAGCCGATCGCGGTGTGCAGGACGCAATCCAATTTCTGTCAGAATTTGGCAAAATCTCTCTTACCGATCTCAAACATCATTTGTTTATCCTCCTCCATGAAGATGCTGTGATGCACTTAATGCGGGTAGCGGGAGGTTTGGATAGTTTGGTGTTGGGGGAAGGACAAATTCTTGCCCAAGTTAAACAAACGCATAAAATCGGTCAGCAATATCAAGGCATGGGTTCGATTCTCAATCGGTTATTTAAACAAGCTTTGACAGCAGGAAAAAGAGTCCGGACTGAGACAAGTATCGGCACTGGAGCTGTGTCGATCAGTTCGGCGGCGGTGGAATTGGCTTACATGAAAGTCTGTAATTTTACCAATCACCGCATCGCTATCTTGGGTGCGGGTAAAATGTCTCGCCTCTTAGTTCAACATTTGATTTCTAAAGGTGCTACGGACATTACCATTTTAAATCGATCGGCCAAACGCGCTGAAGATCTCAAACAGATGTTTACGGCGATCGATCTGCAACTGCGCCCGATCGATGAGATGATGAGTGCGATCTCAGCTTCAACGATCGTTTTTACGAGTACATCGGCAACCGAACCACTGTTAAATGCGGCTAAATTAGCAGCAGTATTAGATCTCCATCACTCATTAATGATTTTTGATATCTCTGTCCCCCGAAATGTGGATAGCGACGTAAATACCCTCGCAAATATTCAAGCCTTCAATGTGGACGATCTCAAAGCTGTCGTTGCCCAAAACCAAGAGAGCCGCCGGAAAATGGCATTAGAAGCCGAAGGTATCCTCGCCGAAGAAGTCGATAATTTCAATAGCTGGTGGCGATCGCTAGAAACCGTTCCCACAATTAGCTGTTTGCGCGATAAAATGGAAACAATCCGCGCTCAAGAATTAGAAAAAGCTCTATCTCGACTAGGCTCTGAATTTGCCGAACGTCATCAAGATGTAATTGAAGCTTTAACTAAAGGGATTGTGAATAAAATTCTCCACGATCCGATGGTACAATTACGCGCACAACAGGATATCGAAGCTCGCAGAAAAGCCATGCAAACTCTTCAGGTACTCTTTAATCTTGATAGCGAGAGTATTGGTGCTAATCCTAATATTTAGGGAAATAGTGAATAGTGAATAGTGAATAGAAGTTAAAACAAGTCCCGTTCCCTAACCCCCACAGCCTATCCCCTAGATGGATATTTCGGAATCGATCGAACAAGCAATTTCTAGCTACTTTAGTCAGTGGCTAGCACAACATCCCTATCTCGCTTGGTCGATCGCTCATCCAATTCCTAGTTTATGCTTATTACTGTTAGGGATCTTCTCTCTTTGGGGGCTAGTTAAGGCGATCGGGCGGGGGATCGAGCAGATTTGGCTGTTTTTACTCAAAACACCATTTAAACTGCTCCAGCCGATTTTCAGGTTGATTTGGGTCACGATTCGACGAATATTTGGGTATACTAGTCCTGTCACCACCAAACCCGCCCATAACCTTCCCGCCGAACGAATCGAACGAATAGTCGATCGGTTATATCTGCTCAATCAAGAACAAGATCTACTTCTCCAGGAATTATCGACATTGACAAATTTAACACCACGTAAATCAGCAGCACCAATAACATCCGATACTCAGTATAAAGATCTGTAAGCCAAGATACTGAAATTTAATTAAACGCAACATCCAGAAACAACTACCATCTATCTAGATATGTCATAATTAAGTTATTACTAGATTGATAGTTCGCAATACTTAGCTTTGCTCAAATTTGCCCACAACTTTTACCAAACTTTTAAAATTGCACGATAGTAATTCAGTGGAAAGACTAATCAACGTACACATCGAAAAACTACCTGAAGGATACTATTTAGCTACTTCAGATGCTTTGCCCGGATTGATCGCTCAAGCTCCAAGTCTGACTGAAACTCTCGAAATAGCTCAAGACGTTGCAAAACAATTGATGGCAGCAATGGCAGAACGCAATCAAATCGTCGAATGTTTTCCCATGTTAGCAGATGAGTTTGACTGTCCTCTCGTAGTCAGTAGATAGGCGCGATGGGTAGGTTATCGGGCTTCAGATACCGAGAAGTAGCTAAGGTGTTGCGAGTCTATGGATTTGCACTCGATCGCCAAGCCTCTGGCAGTCATGAAATCTGGTTTAATGACAATACGGGTAAATATACCACCGTCCCCAATCATAATGGTGACATGCCGGAAGGTACTCTCCGCCAAATCCTGAAACAAACGGGAATTGAGGCGGATGATTTCCTGTATCATTCGCATTAGGGAATGGGGAATAGATTTTCGAGAGTGAGTTGCTGGACTGGTAGCGGCAATTTACGCTAATATTAGTACTGATGTTTGTAAAATTCTGATTGCGAATTTAAAGATCATGCTTGGTGGTTCGACTCAATTTGATACTTTAGAACAGGCATTAAAGCATTATTTTGGGTATGATGAATTTCGATCGGGACAGCGTGAAATTGTCACTACGGCGTTGGCGAATCGCGACTTATTAGTCGTGATGCCAACGGGGGGCGGAAAATCATTATGTTTTCAACTACCTGCATTGTTAAAACAGGGCGTAACCATCGTGGTGTCGCCACTAATTGCACTGATGCAAGATCAAGTCCAACTGTTGGCGAACAATGGGATTCCAGCAACATTTTTAAATAGTAGTATTAGTACAGAGGAACGACGCGATCGAGCAACGGCAATTTATAATGGTGAGGTCAAGTTATTATACTTAGCTCCCGAACGATTGAATCAGGAGTTTATCACTAATTTTTTGGTCGATTTGCATCAAGAAGTGGGCATCTCTAGTTTTGCGATCGATGAAGCTCATTGTGTATCAGAATGGGGGCATGATTTTCGACCTGACTATCGCAAACTTTCCCAATTACGTGAGTATTTTCCCAAAGTTCCATTCTTAGGATTGACGGCGACAGCAACAGATAGAGTTCGCCAGGACATCATCAAACAGCTAGATCTGCGCGAGCCAGATATTCATGTCGCCAGCTTTAATCGACCAAATTTATATTATGAAGTTCGGCGCAAAACAACTACCCCCTATCGGGAATTACTCGCTCAAGTCAAAAAGACCGATGGTTCGGGAATTATCTATTGTCTGAGTCGGAAGAAAGTAGATGAACTCACCACCAAACTTCTCCAAGATGGCATCAAAGTTTTACCTTATCATGCCGGATTAGATGGTGAAACTAGGACAAATAATCAAAATAGTTTTATCCGCGATGATGTGCAGTGGATGATTGCTACGGTTGCCTTCGGCATGGGGATTAATAAACCCGATGTGCGGGTAGTAATTCACTACGATTTACCGCGCAATATTGAGGGCTATTATCAAGAGTCGGGGCGAGCCGGAAGAGATGGGGAACCCGCTCATTGTACGCTCTATTTCGGTATGGGAGATATTAAGACGATCGAGTATTTAATCGCTCAGAAAGTCGATCGAGAAACTGGGATAGCATTAGAAGAAGAACAGCGGATTGCGACTCAACAATTGCGCCGAGTCATTAACTATGCTGAAGCTAGTGAATGTCGGCGGATTATTCAACTCGGCTACTTTGGCGAAAGTTTTCCTGGTAACTGTGGTAATTGTGATAACTGTAAATATCCTAGACCGATCGCGGATTGGACGATCGAAGCCCAGAAATTACTATCCTGTGTCGCGCGATTTAGTCAACGGGGGCGGAATTTTGGCTTGAGTTACACTATCGATGTTTTACGGGGTTCTAAAAGCGATCGCGTATTAAAGAATGGACATGATACTCTCTCTACCTATGGAATTGGGAAAGATCGCACTCTCGACGAATGGCGAATGCTGGGCAGATCGCTCCTCCATCAGGGTTTAGTCGATGAAACCAGTGATGGTTACTCCGTTTTGACACTCAACCCCTTGAGTTGGGAAATTCTTAAAAATCAGCGTAAAGTAGAAATCGCGATTACACTAACTAAGCTCACCGCTGAAGCTAGTGATGTCAGCAACGATACCGTTGAAATTAACGCTCTATACAACCGTCTCCACAAACTCCGGAAACAATACGCCGACGCAAATAAAGTTCCACCCTATGTCGTCTTCGCCGATTCTAGCCTCCGTCTGATGGCTCAACAACAACCCCAAACTCTCGCCCAATTTGCCCAAATTTCTGGCGTAGGGGCACGAAAACTCGCTCAATATGGGGAAATGTTCACCGCTGAAATTAGAGCCTTCAGGGGCGAATCTGGCTTATCTGTGCAAACTGAATCAGATCCAACACCACCACTCGCCATCCAGTCACTTAGCAAAAGCGATGTCTCCCATACCCATTTGCAAACCTTAGATTTTTATCAACGGGGTTTAGATATCGCCGAAATCGCGATCGAGCGCAGTATGCGCGAGAATACCATTACCGATCATCTGATTAAATTACTCGAATGCGGCTATGAACTAAATCTCGATCGAATCGTAGCACTCGATCGACAACACTCGATCGAGCAAGCTATTCGCACCGTCGGAGCCGATAGACTTACCCCGATTAGAGAGCAGTTAGGCGATGGTTATAGCTATGAAGAAATCAAACTAGTTCGCGCCAAATTGAAACTCTAGTATTCCCTATATTTGACCTAATGCAATCTAAAAAACACTCACTAAATCAGTATGACTGTAGCAACCAAAAGGTTTACGATCGAGGAATATCATCGCTTAATCGATCTGGGCGTATTTAAAGAAACCGATCGACTGGAATTAATTAAAGGTCAGTTAATTGAAATGAGTCCAAAAGGAACGATGCACACTGTTGCTTGTAGTGTTTTGTATCGAGAACTCGCCACCTTGCTTGGGGGTATTGCTGCATTAAGATGTCAAGATCCGATTACCTTGACTAATAGCGAACCTGAGCCAGATTTGCTCGTTGCGCGTGGGCAAGAAGCTGATTATTTACATCACCATCCTTATCCAGCAGATATTATTCTAGTCATTGAAGTAGCTGATTCGACACTGATGTTCGATCAAACAACTAAGCTCGATTTATATGCTGAGGCTAATATTAACAACTATTGGATCGTGAATCTAAAAGATCGACAATTAGAATGCTATCGCCAACCCTACCAAAAACCCAGTGGAGAATCTGGCTATCTCAATCAACAAATATATCTAGCTGGGCAGTCAGTAGATTTTCCCGATCTGCCGGAAATAAGATTAGAATTAAATCGAGTCTTTCCTAATTAGTGTTTCTCGATCAAATTGAATTGTCGGCGCGTAAATAACCAACGAAAAATTATCCCCGTTCAGATGAGATTATTAATTAGCAACGATGATGGAATTTTCGCGCTGGGCATCAAGACATTAGCCGATACACTCGCGCTAGCTGGACATGAAGTAACTGTAGTCTGTCCCGATCGAGAGCGATCGGCAACTGGACACGGTTTAACACTCCACGATCCGATTCGGGCTGAAATCGTCACCGATGTTTTTCACCCCAGTATCAAAGCCTGGGCTTGTTCTGGACTACCAGCAGATTGTGTCAAATTAGCCCTCGGAGCTTTACTAGACAAGTTCCCCGATTTTGTCCTCTCCGGCATCAATCAGGGCGCGAACCTCGGTACAGACGTTTTATACTCTGGAACCGTTTCAGCGGCGATGGAAGGGACGATTGAGGGGATTCCCAGCATTGCCTTCAGCTTAACTAGTTTTTCGCATCAAGACTTCACCCCAGCAGCGGAATTTGCCAAGACGTTAATGAGTCACCTAGAGCAGCACCCATTAACTGAAGCAGTATTATTAAACATCAATATCCCCCCAGTGCCTACCGCCGAAATTGCCGGAGTTAAGATTACCCGTCAGGGCATCAGACGATATTTTGATACCTTCCAAAAGCGGGTAGATCCGCGTGGGAAAACTTACTATTGGCTATCGGGCGAAGTAGTGCAAGACTTAGAACAACCAGAGCAATTACATTTGCCGCCAGAAATTGAAACTGACGTACAAGCAATTAAACGCAACTATATTACGATCGTCCCGCTTCAGTTTAATCTAACTTCGGCTGTCGGTATATATAATCTCAAAGATCGTGCGCTTGAGGATTTGATCTAGGTAATTATATCTAATATATTTTCACGTTCGATTGCGCTCATAGTCCTCAGAGTAGCAGAGCTTGTGAGCATTTGTGGTGAATAAACACAACCCAAATCAATTCTAAAGAGCAGTATTTTATAGAAAGATACCCCAAATTAGGCGATCGATTCATTAACTGGAAATCTGTCAATCAACTGAATCGCTCGACGGGCATTTGACTGAATTGATTCACTGGCATGAGGGACATAGGGAATCTGGGAGAGTAAATCTACCGTGCGCCGCAACATCCGCACAATATCACCCTCATCCAAATTCGTATTACTACACAACTCCGGCCAAGTTACTCCTAACGCCCAGTGTTCGACAATCCCCACCATTTCATATTCCATCCAGACTGGGAGGGCGACGAGATAGCGACGCTGGACTTGAAATAAATGTCTGCGCGTGCCCCGCAAACCACTCAACGTCATCACCACTTCATCTGCTGGATCGTAATTTGTCCAACTGTCAGAACGCGGAGTCTCTGACACTAACGCGCAGAGAACTGCGGCTAAATGATGTGGATCTAACGGATCTAAATATCCAGATAGCAATGCCAAGGCAATCCATAACTCATTATCACCCCGAATTGCCGCAGCAGCTTCGCCAATCTGGGTGGGAATTACCCCCTGCAAACCATTAACTTGACGCAATACCTCAATTAAATTGAGAAATTCTTGCCAGTGTCGGGCTAGTTTAGCTTGAAGTTCTTTGTGGCGTTCTTCGATCTCTTGTTCTAGCACCGCTTGGCGGCGATATCGTTTGAGTAAAACCGGCGGATTGCCCCATTCCCAGACTGGATGATTTTCCAACTTAGCAGTGAGTGTTGCCACGACTTGCACTTGGGCTGTCAATTCCTCTGTGACTGGTGGTTCAGCATCAGGGATGCTTTGGGCGATTTCAAGGGTAAAGTCTCGCCCTTTCCGGATTTGTCCCGGCTTGAGCGGCATATCTTCCGGTGGGAGTAGCGATACCACGGGTGGAACTCGCTGCCTGCCAGTATATTCCGACCAGTGCTTATGAACGGCAACGACATCTTGATGATTGACTACATACCAACGGTTATCCTGTCCCAAACAAACCAATGCGGGGGAATGTCCCGAACCAGCTATTTTTGATACTAAAACAGCGGCAATCGGTGTCGCGACGGGGACATGTTTCCCTTTCAGGCTAAGAATTGTACCGGGAATTGCTTTGGGCAACTGTTTACTCACCTGTCCCGATTGGACTTGTTCGAGATGGAGTTGGAGATTTTTGAGGTGATTCTGGTCTAGTTTGAGTTGTGAATGGCAATTTTCATAGTCAGCTAAAATTGACCCATCGATCTGACTCATCGACTCTTGGAGCGTCTTTAACTCTTTTTTGATATCGTTAATCCCCTGCTGTTGGGGTTGGAGGTGCAGGGATGCGGTAAATTGACCGAAACTGCGTTCGACTAGTTCTCTTGCTTCTTCAAGATTGTGGGTTTGGAGTAGGTTTAACACCATCCCATAGGTTGGCGTAAATTGACTCACCAGCGGATCTGGTGCCGAAGTTGCGAGATATCCGGCTTCCTTTGCCCCTTCAAATCTGGTCTGGACGGTGACAACATAGCCTACTATGTCTTTTCCCCGTCGTCCAGCCCGTCCAGCCATTTGGAGAAATTCCGAAGCCGTCAGCAGGCGATGTCCTTGGTCTGTGCGTTTGGAGAGACTAGAAATTACCGTAGTCCGAGCAGGCATATTAATCCCGGCGGCGAGGGTTTCGGTGGCAAAGACAACCTTAATTAAGCCTTGAGTGAAGAGTTCCTCAACTAAGACTTTCCAGGCAGGTAGAATCCCGGCGTGGTGGGCGGCAATTCCCCGATAGAGTGGTTCTACTTGCCCAGCACGGGCAGCTTCGGGGTTTTCGGCAAGAAATCGATCGATCCGACTCTGGAGTTTAGCCGATTCATCCTCATTGACTAATCGAGTGTTAGCCATCTCCATCACAGCCTTATCACAGCCCCGCCGACTGAAGATAAAGAAAATAGCGGGCAACATATCTCGTTCGGCGAGTTTTCCTACAATAAACCCGTTAGTTGGCACATCCTCACTTTTGCGATTCCCCGGCGGACGATTTGACTTGAGTTTGGGATTTAGTTTGGCGTTGTGTGGGTCTAATAATGGCACAATCCCCTTGGGATTGATAAAGTGAATCTCTAGAGGAACGGGACGAAAGTTAGAGTAGATGAGTTCGGTAGCACCGTGAACTGCGCTAATCCAGTCGGTTAATTGTTGGCTATTGGCGACAGTTGCAGAGAGAGCAACGAGTTGAATGTGGGGCGGACAGTAGATAATCGATTCTTCCCAGACTGTGCCGCGCTGTTTATCATTCATGTAGTGGCATTCATCGAGGACTACGGCTTCGACCCCAACCATCGAAGTGCCAACTTCACCGATACGGGTACCGTAGAGCATATTCCGGAAAATTTCCGTGGTCATCACCACGATTGGGGCATCCCGATTGATGGAGATATCGCCTGTGAGCAATCCAACCTTATCTTCGCCAAATTCAGCGCGGAAATCTCGGTATTTTTGATTGGATAAGGCTTTGAGTGGGGTGGTATAAAATACTCGACGCTGCTGTCGGAGAGCGCGATGAATGGCATATTCGCCGATTAAGGTTTTGCCCGAACCAGTTGGGGCACAGACTACCACGGATTTACCTTGATTGAGTGCGTCTACCGCCTGAAGTTGAAATCCATCGAGTGCAAAGGGGAAAATTTCTCGTAGTTGGTCGGTAGAGATGGCGGAGGTGGTCATGGCGTTAAACTGGTGCGGCGGTGGCGCAAGGCTGAATGATCGCGATAGCTAAGTTCTGATACCTTTAGTATATTCTGAATTCCCGCCGTACTGGGATCTCAAGCGCAAGCTAAATAGTTTTGATGTGGTAGAGCCGATGCTCAGCGAATCGAGAATACACGACCAATTTTGCCCGATCGATTTATTGTCCTTGCATTTTGAAGACCACAGCGAATGTCCGTAACAGAATTTTGAAATCTAACAATAGTGACTGGTGCTTGCAATAGTAGAGGTCATAATTAAGCTTGATTCGGGCATCTTCAATAGTACTACCATAGCCATAATTTACCTGTGCCCAACCTGTCAGTCCAGGTTTAACTTCTAATCTATTGTTATAGCTAGGAATTTGTTGTTCTAATTTGTCGATAAACTGTTGACGTTCGGGACGAGGGCCAACCATGCTCATTTCACCTTTCAAAACGTTGATTACTTGAGGTAATTCATCGAGGCGAGTTTTACGAATGAAGTTACCGACTTTGGTAATCCGGGCATCATTTTTAACGGCCCACTGGGCTTGACCATTGCGTTCGGCATTTTGCACCATCGATCGTAATTTATAGATGGTGAATTTAGCCCCATTCAATCCAACCCGCTCTTGTTTGTAGAAAATCGACCCAGGACTATCGAGTTTAATGGCGATCGCTATAAAAGGAAACACAACTACAAAAATTGCCGCAACAATCAATCCACAAATAATATCTAATACTCTTTTTCCAACTTGATTGAAATGGTTGAATTGCTTTGGTGAGGTTGCTTGAGAGATTGAGTTGGAGTAGTACATGACTGATTTGGGGCTATGTGTTTGAATATTTGCTTGTCTTCAATACACCAAATTTAACAGTCATATTTGGTCAAACCTATCGTTATAATGACCGATAGATACTCAGCTATTTGCCCGAATCAAAGCTGAGTGTTTGGATTATGAATTCCAATGATTTAGTTGGCAAAATATATTAATTGATAGTAATTTCGCTCGATCGACAGTGTTTTAAATCACATGAGAATAGAGATCTAGATCGATCGCCGATGGAATCGATCGCAAAAATCCCGACTCCGAATAAAAGTCGGGAACATATCCCAATTTTCAAGTTATGTTCGATCGATTATTGTCCTTGCATCTTAAAGACTACGCCAAACGTCCGTAAGAGAATCTGAAAGTCTAACCACGGCGACCAATGTTTGAGATAGTAAAGATCGTACTGGAGTTTGATTAGCGCATCTTCGACCGTACTACCATAGCCATAATTTATCTGTGCCCAGCCTGTTAGACCAGGTTTAGCAGCTAATCTAGTTCGATAAAAAGGGAGTTGTTGCTGTAATTCGTCGATGAACTGTTGACGTTCGGGACGAGGGCCAACCATACTCATTTCCCCCTTTAAGACATTAATTACCTGAGGTAATTCATCGAGCCGAGTTTTGCGGATAAAATTGCCGACTTTAGTAATCCGCGCATCACCTTTAACTGCCCACTGTGCTTGACCGTTACGTTCGGCATTTTGCACCATCGATCGAAACTTGCATACAGTAAATTTAGCTCCATATAGTCCCACCCGTTCTTGTTTATAGAAAATTGGGCCAGGACTATCGAGTTTAATCGCGATCGCCACAAAGGGTAAGATAATTGCGAAGATCGCCCCGATAATTAACCCACAAACAATGTCTAAGCATCTTTTACCGACCCGATTTAAACTATCAAAAGGGTGTTTAGTTAGAGGTAGCGCGGCATACCACTGACTCCCGATATGCTCGACAGCAATTTTGCCGGTCAATTTTTCATACAGAACTGGCATCGGCGTGACCGCAATTCCGCGCTCATGACAGTGGGTGAGAAGTTGGAGTAAATCATCATCAATCGGCTTGCTGACAGCTAGCACAATTTCATCAACAGTGCGGAGTTCGAGTGTGGATAGAAGGCTATCCCGCGAACCCAGAATCGGCACATCTTGCCGGAATTTACCGACTAGTTGACTATCATCATCGATAAATCCTACCAATTGATAATGTGGATGTTGGCGAAAAGTCTCGGCTAAGATCGCTCCCGTTACTCCAGCTCCAAAAATTACTACCCGCTGACTGGCATGTCCAACACCCAGAAAAATGGCGTAAATCGATCGCCAGATGGAAAGGAAGATAGTTATACTCACGATCTCCAGTACGGGAACAAACTGGAATAATGATGATTCAATGAAAGTTGTTGGTGTCTTGACGTAGTAGGAAAGTAGATAAATTACTCCAATTAGTATGCCTCCCCCACAAATTCTCTGCAAGCTATGCCTAATCTGAACGGCGGTTCCCAATTCATACAAATCGCTCACAAACATCCACACCAGCCATCCAACCGCCATTACAACGATCCAAGGTAACTGGTAAACTAACAACTCCCAACTAAATTCTGACCCTGTTGCTTCCGCCCAGCACCATAAAGAACCGATAATTCCACCGACAATTAAGAGAAAGTCACCAATATGA
Organism: Chamaesiphon sp. VAR_61_metabat_425; assembly: GCA_031425415.1. Taxonomy (GTDB): domain Bacteria; phylum Cyanobacteriota; class Cyanobacteriia; order Cyanobacteriales; family Chamaesiphonaceae; genus Chamaesiphon. Next base: position 13,551 of record JANPJH010000011.1, read on the forward strand.
AGTAATAACTTTCGGTCGGAGGATTCTAGTGGTGGAGTTACTTCTAGTAAGTTGTCAGCGGGATACATAACTTGTTCGGGATGATATTTTTTAGATTAATTAACCGATCTCAGATAATTCAGGCTATGTTCAGATCGCATCTAAATGCTCGATCTAGAGATAATTCAACACAGCAAAGTCTGATAGCGATGAATCGCTAAATTGCTGAATCCATCACCCTAATCTGGGGAAATGCTTGTTAATTGAAATGCACTAATTCAAAACTCGATTAGTCTTCGCCCGCACGATCTCACCAACTTTTAAGAGCGTCAGTGAAATTTTGAGCATAGAAATTTACCGCAATTAGCACTACAGACTATACGCTGTTTGGCTTAGATTGCTTTCAATTGCTGGGGAAGATATGGTAGAAGCTAATTTCGATCGCCTGATTAAGCTCAGTCTAACATTGACGTTTTATCAATCTCCTCGTTATAATGACCGATCCCTTCTCAGCTATTTGAATGAATAAAATCGCTTGTCTATTAACTACTGCAAGAATTTTTCAGCAATTATTTGGTGTTTGAATAAAATCTAGATTAAATTTTAATTTAAATGTGGTAGTTATAAGTCTGCAAATCACAAAATTAGAGTGATCGAGATCGCAAATCGGGATAAATTCACCTCTTTCACACAGATTCTGCTGGTACTGTCGTCAGCATGGCTATAGCAGTCCTGACTATCTGACGATCGCTCCAAAACTCACAATTGCAGTTACTTCCACCGCAATGCAAGATCGGTCGGCTAGCATTTTGAGCGATCGCTGTGTTGTTCAAGTCAATAGTGAAGCAGATCGATAATATCGATCTGGTATTAGTCAAGGATAAACAACTTGTTAGATTAAACGATCGAATGAGAAAGAATTATCCTGCTGATTATTCATCAATGCTAACTTGTTTAATCTGGACATCAAAATTGCGTCCTCGCATTCTTTCTACCATACTACTGGCATCTTGAACCCAAAACTGTTTACCAAATTGGACTAATTGATAACCATTTTCACCACGGACGATCGCGTAAATTGGGGTTGAGTCTTGTTCATCACTGGCATATTCGCCGATGATAGTTTTTAAATCCTGAGTTTTGATTTCATCGGTGGCAATATTAATTGGTAATTCGATTAGGACTAGATGTTGAGGTGCGATTTCAATTTCTACTGGTTTATTGATAATATTGGGATCGATCGCGATCGCTTCATCGACGATCATCTGTAGTTCGTCATTATCTTTCTTCCGGCTAACTTTTCCACAAAGAATTGCTGGAGCATTGGGCAATAATAAATCTTTGACTTTTTCATAAGCTTCAGGAAAAGCGACTGCTTCTAGTTTACTTCCAGCTATATCAATTAGCTTAAGGATTGCCATTGATTTATTGTCTTTTTTCGTCTGGACAATTTTGACCTCAGAGAGCAGCACGACAACCTTGACATCTTTGCGAGGTTTCTCAATATCGATAATGCGAATAAAGTCAACTTTTTGGAGCTTGGCAGTCTTCTCAGCCGAACGGAGTGGATGATCGGAAACGTATACTCCTAGAAGTTCTTGCTCGAATTGTAGTCGCTCTTGAGAGGAAAAATCACTAACAATGGGTGATTTTGGTACTGCTTCAAATCCACCAATTTCTGGTTTGGATTCACCCAATAATAGATCGAATAAATTGCCTTGTCCGATCGCTTTTTCCTTGGCGCGACTTTGCGACCAGGGAATGATTACATCAAGATCGTTAATTAGTTGCCGACGATTGCGATCGATATTATCGAAGGTACCGCATTGAATTAATGATTCTAATGTCCGTTTGTTCACTGCTTGAAGACTGACGCGCTGGCAAAGATCGGCGAGAGAGGTAAACTCACCACCTTCTTGCCGCGCCGTGAGAATATTTTCAATTGCTGCTTCACCGACATTTTTGATTGCTGATAAACCAAACAAAATATTCAAGTGTTTAGGACGTTCTGGATCGATAACTGGACGAAATTTCACATGCGATCGATTGATGTCTGGCGGCTCAACTTTAATATCTAAAGTTTGTTCGCAATTATTTAGATATCTAGTTATTTTGTCTTGATCGCCACTATTAGCAGTTAACAATGCTGACATATATTCCGCCGGATAATTAGCCTTGAGAAATGCTGTTTGATAAGTCACATAAGCATACGCAGTTGAATGACTTTTATTGAAGCAATACTCGGCGAATAATACCATTTTATCAAATAGGCTGTCGGCGATCGATCGATCTACTCCTTTTTTTGCAGATCCATCGAGGAATTTCTCCCGCTGCTTTTGCATTTCATCAGCTTTCTTTTTCCCCATACACCGCCGCAAGATATCCGCTTCACCGAGGGTATAGCCAGCTAAATCTTGAGCGATCTTCATGATTTGCTCTTGATAAACAATTACCCCATAAGTTTCATTCAGAATCGACTCTAAAATTGGGTGCTCATAGCTAATTTCTTCACGTCCATGTTTACGATCGATAAAAATTGGAATCAGTCCGGCATCTAGAGGGCCAGGGCGATACAGTGCTAAAATTGAGGATAGATCTTCGATACTAGATGGTTTTAATCTGGCAACCACATCGAGCATCCCCGATGATTCCAATTGGAACACCCCTTCTAAGTCACCAGATTCAACTTGTTTGTAAGTTTTCTGGACGTTCGGTGGTCGTTTATTCGCAGTACCTTTAGATAGAATTTGATAAGTTCGACGTTCCTCTCGCGTAATATCATCAGGGTCAATTTTATCACCTTTAGTTTGCTCGATTAGATCGATCGCATTTTGGATAATGGTTAAGTTTCTCAATCCCAAAAAGTCCATTTTGATTAGACCCATCGAGTCGAGATCTTCCATATAATATTGGGTGATCACCGAGCCATCATTATTCCGTTGGAGCGGCACGATTTCATCCAAAGGTTGGGAAGAAATTACCACACCAGCCGCATGAACACCGAAAGTTTTATTTGTACCCTCGATTCGCATTGCCATATCGATCCACTGTCTGGCTGTAATCTCTTCACCAGTTTCTGGATCGGCATAAACACCAGTTTCATAAGCTTGTTTGAACTCTGGTGATGGTGTTTTGTCGGAAATCATCACGGCTAATTTCGCTGGTTTGCCCCGCGCTACAGGAATCAATTTCCCCATTTCATTGGCTACGCCATAGGGAATATTTAATACCCGCGCTACATCCTTGAGTACCGCCTTAGAAGTCATCCGGTTAAAGGTGATAATCTGCGCTACCCGCTCCTTCCCATACTTCTGGGTTACATAATCAATTACCTCCCCCCGCCGTTCGATACAAAAGTCCGTATCAATATCCGGCATCGACTTGCGATCAGGATTTAAAAATCGCTCGAAGAGGAGACAATGATGTACGGGATCGATATTAGTAATCTTCATCGCATAAGCGACGAGAGAACCTGCCGCAGAGCCTCGCCCAGGGCCGACGGGAATAGCCCTGTCGCGGGCGAATTTGATATAATCCCAAACAACCAAGAAATAGGTCGAAAAACCCATCTGATCGATCATTTTTAGTTCAAACTCAAGCCGATCCTGATACTCTTTGTCGATATCTGTATATCTTTTTACCTGTAACCGTTCCTGCAATCCTTCTCTCGCAATCTCTTCGACTAATGTAGCTGAAGTATGCCCAACTGGAATCGGAAAATCGGGAAAGTTTAATTCGCCGAGAATGTTGTAAGGTTGAATTTTTGCTGCAACTTCGAGTGTATTAGCGATCGCTTCAGCAATAATATCATCAGGTAAATGATCGCGAAATAACCGAGCCATCTCTTCGGCAGATTTGAGATATTCATTCCCGCTATAGCGCATCCGTTTATCTTCACGGATTAGTTGTCCCGTTTGGATACAAAGCAGAGCATCATGAGCTTCCACGTCATAACAGGAGACGAAGTGAGAATCATTAGTCGCAATTAATTTAATATTTAATTCCCGCGCAATTTTGACAATTTCTACATTGACAACCCGATCTTCTTTCAGCCCATGATCTTGGATTTCTAGGTAATAATCTTCCCCAAACCGATCTTGATACCATTTAGCCACTTTTCGGGCTGCGTCGGGTCTGCCAGCCATGATTGCTTGGGGAACTTCTCCACCCAAACAAGCACTAGTAACGATTAAACCTTCTTTATACTTTTCCAGATATTCTTTATTAATACACGGACGGGCAAATATCCCCCTGCCTTGGAAACCTTCGAGGTGGGATACGGTCGTTAATTTAACTAAATTACGGTAGCCTTGGGTATTTTTAGCCAGGACAACTTGATGGAACTTCTGATAGCGTTTTTGCTGAGTGAAGTCACCATTAATCACATACATTTCGTTGCCGATAATCGGCTTGACATTTCGCGTGCGACAGACTTTAATTAATTCGATCGCCCCATACATCACACCATGATCTGTCAGGGCAATGGCTGGCATCCCCAATTCTACCGCTCGATCGACCAAATTGGGCAACTGACTAGCTCCATCGAGGAGGCTATAGTCACTGTGCATGTGTAAACCAACGAAAGACATAGGTCAGATTGTTAGAGGGTTGTGTGCGTCAAGACAAGACAGGGTGTGGAGGTAGTGTCGGCAGGGCAGATTAAGCTGCTGCTGTTAATGCAAGTGCAGGTAGGATTATTATAGTATGGCTTTTATAGTATTTTAGAACTATTTTTTTCAATAGTCTAATTGAGACTGTCAACCCCTCATTGGTAGATTTATTAGGGCACCAACCACGGTATGTTTACTAGAGCATTAACCATATATGCTACGTGACTACATTCAAGATAATGTCGCTTTATGGCTGCGATCGTAACCGGCAATTTTCTTTGCACCGATCGCTGGTGGAACAAATCCAAATAGGATCGAGATTTCTTTGCCTAGAAATTTGACTAAGCTTAGGATATATGTAGGAAGTCATTTGTTTGGATAAGATAGATGTCTAGCACTGCTAATTTATTACAGAATTTACCCAGCTTGGCATCGCTCGTAGATCGACATCCATTGACGGTAGATTCTGATATACCGTTGCTAGAAGTTATTTCGTTGATGAGTCGAGCTAAAGAATGTAACTGTCTGTTGCCCGATACCGAGCTTGCGCCTGCATCAGCTAGATCTTCAGAGCATTCGTTTCACGGCAGCATCGCCACAGCGCGGAGTGCGGCATTAGTTTTGACAGACGATCGGTTAGTTGGCATTTTTACCGAACGCGATTTAGTGAAGCTCACTGCCAGTCAACGCAGTCTCCAAGGTGTGAAAGTGGAGGAAGTGATGACTACCGAGCTGCAAACCTTAGTACTCTCAGATCGCCACACAGTGATGAGTGCATTGAAGATCTTTCAACAGTACCAGATCCGCCATTTGCCGATCGTTGACAATCGGCAGCAACTCATCGGCATCGTTACGCCAGAACACATCCGCCAAATTTTGCAACCAGTCAATCTGTTGAAGTTTCGCTCCGTCGCTGAAGAGATGATGAGTGATGTAGTTTGTGCTACTCCAAACGTTACGATCTTGCAAATCGCTCAGATGATGACCGAGCAAAATGTGAGTTCGATCGTCATTGTGGACAGTCAACAACCGTTGCACCCAGTCGGCATTATTACCGAACAAGATATCCTCCAGTTTCAGACACTCGAACTCGACTTAGAGCAGTTGTTAGTTGGAGCGGTAATGAGTAGTCCGGTGTTTTGCTTGCAGCCAGCGGATTCATTGTGGTCTGCCCAGCAAGTTATGGAATCCAAACATATTCGGCGATTGGTAATTACCAACGATCTCGGCGAGTTGGTAGGCATCCTCACCCAGTCGAATCTGCTACAGTTGCTCGATCCGTTGGAAATGCTGTACATGCTAGAGCAATTACAACAGCAAACGATCGATCGAGCGGCAGAATTAGAGCAGAGCAATCGCGATTTACGGTTGGAAGTAATCAGACGACAACAGATTGAAGATGAGCTAGAACTGCGGGTGCAAGAGCGCACCATCGAACTAAATTTGCGATCGCAGCAACTCCAGGATGAGATTGTCAAGCATGGGTTTCAGAAATACGCGCTCGATCAATCGGCGATCGTAGCGATGACCGATCAACATGGCATCATTACCGATGCTAACGACCAATTTTGCCATATCTCCCAGTATGCCAAAGTTGAGCTATTAGGACAAACTCACCGCATCATTAACTCTGGCTACCATCCACCCGAATTTTTTCAACAGCTATGGGCGACGATTGCCAGCGGGCAAATCTGGCGGGGCGAGATTAAAAATCGCGCCAAGGATGGCAGTTATTATTGGGTAGCAACCACCATCGTCCCATTTTTGGACGATGGCGGTCATCCGTTTCAGTATCTATCAATTCGGTTTGATATTACCAGTCGCAAGCAAGCTGAAGACTCGCTGCGAGATAGCGAACGAAAGTTTAGAGCAATTTTTGATAACACCTTCCAACTGATGGGCTTGCTCGATCCTGCTGGGACGGTAATAGAAATTAACCGTACCGCGCTGAATGCGATCGCCGTGACACTAGATGATGTAGTCGGGCAGGCATTTTGGACGACTCCGTGGTGGACTCACTATCCCGATGTTCAAGTCCAACTGCAACAGGCGATCGTTCAGGCGGCGACAGGTCAACTTGTTAGATTTGAAGCCCCATCTGTTTTAGCGGATGGTACTCACTTTTGGGTCGATTTTTCCCTCAGTCCGATCTTCGATGCCA
>JANPJH010000012.1:0-9850 GCA_031425415.1 Chamaesiphon sp. VAR_61_metabat_425
CTGACTAGTGATCTGACAAACCCGACTTCTTCGAGAAGTCGGGTTTGTGTCGTCAATGACCAAACTAATCAATAGACCTCTTGCGTGAATTAGGAAAAAGAAGGGGTAGTGCTTTTTTGTAAAGGACGGAGAAAAATAGTAGGATCGATCGACGAGAGTGAGAGAGGAATGATTGAATGAAACTCGACGTTAACTGGTAATTTGAGAGGTTGGCTGGATGAATCTACTTCGGGTTTCGATCGTGTTTAGAAATTCTGCTCTTCTTTCATTAGATATGTACTTATCAAATTTGGTTTTGTAAATACGATCGGCTATTTCTTGATAAGTTTCATTACTTTGGACGATCGTGAATCTTTGAACGGCTTTAGCAAATGCTTGGTACGCCGTTCCATTCGGGCTGAGAGCTGCACTAATAAAGATATTGGTGTCGATAACAATAAATTCAGGACTCATCAGCTAGTAGTCCTGCTAAGATCTCTTCGGTAAGTCCTTTATCTTGAGCTTCTTTACCAATTCGATCGAATGTAATCAAGAAATCATTTTGAGGATACAGCTTGGATTGTTGTCGATTGCTTTCCTTTTCTAGTTCTTGACGAATTTGCTCTTTTTCCAAAGGGGGTAACTGTCGCACCAGGTTTAGGATTTGCTCGAAGTCTAATGGGAGTTGGTAGGTTTTGATAGTCATGATGGTTTCTGGATTGAGGGGCTAGAAACTTGGCGTACATTCATTTATGATAACAAACCGATCGAATCCCAGCGCGAACAAATTCTATAGGTTGAACGGATTCGATTTTAGGTTATTATAACGATCGACACAGCAAGACAAGACAGAGGGGTTGGGGGTGAGGGCACAATCTATATTCATACCCCAATTCAGCAACGCCTAGAAATCTTCTGTTCCCCAGAATCACGGTCTTGTACTAGAGTGGGAATAGGCTGGAAAAATTTTCAACAAAGCATGAGCAGCCGTGAAGTCATGTAGAAGGGTCATTGCCCAGCATCTACATTTCAGACATGATTAATTACTGTGAGATCGATTTCCATGAATTTATCCCGACGTTACTTTCTGACTAGCTTATTGGCAATTTGCTGGAGTGTGCTCTCTTGGTGTAATTTTGTCCCCGCAGCCTTAGCAATGGGGGGTAAATTACCGATACTCAATCAACCAGCACCACAATTTACCTTACCGACAAATACGGGAGCGGGCAAAGTAGCTCTAGCTGACTATGCGGGGCAATGGATCGTTTTATATTTTTATCCTAAAGATTTTACAGGTGGCTGTACTTTAGAAGCCAAAAGATTTCAACAGGATCTCGACAAATATCAGCAACATAACACTCAAGTTATCGGGGTAAGTGCTGATTCGATCGATTCCCATGCAAAGTTCTGTGATTCGGAGGGGTTGAAATTTCCCTTGCTCTCGGATACCGATGGCAAGATTAGTAAAGCCTATGGTTCTTGGATTGCCCCTTATTCAATGCGGCACACTTTTATCATCGATCCTCAAGGCGTTTTACGCGCTACTTTTACCAACGTTAACCCCGCACCTCACAGCCAAGAGGTACTAGCAAAGTTGGATACACTGCAACAAGTCAAAGCTTAAACTAAAGATATTACCCCCCAATGTATTACGCAATCTATGACGGCAATTGCAATCTGTGCGTCACATTCGTGCAGCAACTAGAACAGATCGATCGCGGGAAGTTATTTCAGTATATCCCGATGCAAGACAAGCAAACATTAGCTGAATTTAATGTGACTGAAGCTGATTGCGAACAGGGGATGATGTTAATAAATGGGGATAATATTCAGCAACGATGGCAGGGAAGTGAAGCTGCCGAAGCGATTGGGAAACTTTTGCCGGGAGTCAATTTAGCGATCGATCTCTATCGCTGGCTACCTGGTCTAAAATGGTTGGGAGATCGCGGTTATCTGCAAATCCGTGACAATCGATATCAGTGGTTTGGTAAACGCAATCGCACTTATTTTTCAACTCACCGATTCGAGAGTTGTCAACAGGGCAAATGTTCATAAAATTATGGCTGATACTCGAAAGCATCAGCCATAGTTAGAAAACTAGCCAATATTCACTTTCACGATTTTATTCTTTTCTTCCTCAGCTTTGGGTAAGACTAGTTTGAGAATACCATCTTGATAATCTGCTTGGACATTAGTATTTTGAATTCGTGCAGGTAGAGAAATTACCCGCTGAAACCGACCATACCGGAACTCTGTCCGAGTCATGCCTTTGGCTTGAGTTACGTTTTCCTCTTTGCGTTCGCCAACTTAACTTATTTAACCGCAAAAGGTGTGAATTTGCCACCTAATCCTTCGACAATTGCTTTAGTATTAGAAATTAACATTTTTTGATAAGTTTCGCCTGAACTATTCGCTGCACCCAAGCCATCAGCATAGAGTTCCTGGGCTGAAACTTTCACCTTCGCTTCTCGCGTAATGGCGGTAATTAATTTGGGATTGAGTGTCAATTCTGCAAAAACAGTCGAGACTTGAGCTTTCTTGATTTTGCCAATCATTTCTTTGGCTGTAGCTGCATTGGGCTTATCTTCTGTGCTTAAGCCCTCTAAAGCATTAACCGGTATTCCATAAGCTTTGGAGTAATAACCTAGTGCATCATGGGTTGTAAATAATATCCTTTTAGCAGTAGGAATTGTATTTATTTGAGACTCGATCCAAGTATCTAGTTGCCCAATTTCTGCTGTTAACTTTTGGGCATTCTGTTTGTAAGTTGCTGCTCGATCTGGTGCAATTTTTTCTAAATTAGTAGCAATTGTTTTAATAATTTCGATCCCATGCTTGGGGTTATGCCAAACGTGAGGATCTATTGTGCTTTTCCCCTCTTCTTCAACTGTCTGAGGTTGGGGTACGGCTACTTCGTGTACGGCTACTTTTGGTGCGGGGTTAGATGTCGCTTTAACAGCTTTGATGAGATCTGGCTCAAAATTATATCCTCCATATAAAACTAGATTAGCTTCTTCGATCGATTTTCGATCTTCTGGGGTGATTTTATAAACATGAGGATCGCTACCCGCCGACGGCATACACATTACAGTCACAGTACTCGCCGCAACTTGTTTAGTTAAATCGCACAATACAGTATTTGTTGCAACGACTTTAATGCTGTTACCTGTGGTTGTGGCGGGAGTTTGATTAGCTGTGGGGCTACTAGTTGCATCTGGCTGCTGACTGGGCGGATTGCATCCAGTTAACAATCCGAGAGTTAGTAATGATGAGATAAACCAGTTGGAACGCATTAACTGTGTTGATTCGGAGCTACCAGGGTTAATTTGCACGATCGTAATCTTGAATAGGTAAATTATGGTCGATTGCTGATGTAGTGGTGTCTGAGGCAAAGTCTATTGAGCGAATCTATGATAGAATGAGAATCATTATCGTCAAAAGTATCTTAAAGGTTCAATCGCTTTGTGTCAATTGGATTTGTGAGCTAGTGCTAAGCGATGCAAATAAAAGTACTATTTTGAGATGAGAGATCCTTTTCCTGGCGGAGAGGCTATGCTCTGCTAAGGCAGACGCTACGCAAACAGTACAAGAGGGAGATGGGACAATACGGTTCGGTTAGCATCAATTCATTCATCGGGATAAAATACTTATGGTAAATACTTTAGATCACCCAGCCAATAAAACCGTTCCAGTCACCGTTCTGACTGGATATTTAGGTGCAGGAAAAACTACTTTACTCAATCATATTCTGACCTACGAGCATGGTAAAAAAGTAGCAGTAATTGTCAATGAATTTGGCGAAATTGGTATTGACAATCAGCTAGTGGTTAGTACCGATGAAGAAATTTTTGAGATGAATAATGGCTGCATTTGTTGTACCGTGCGCGGTGACTTAGTCAGAATTATTGACAAACTCATGCGTCGGCGCGATCGATTCGACCATTTAGTCATAGAAACAACGGGCTTAGCCGATCCAGCTCCAGTAATTCAAACATTTTTTGTCGATGAAGATGTCCAACTGCATACCCGATTAGATGCTGTGGTAACAGTCGTAGATGCCAAACATATCCAACTCCATTGGGATGCTGATGAAGCTCAAGAGCAGATTGCTTTTGCTGATACAATTTTGCTTAATAAAACCGATTTAGTTACAGTTGCGGAATTAGACGAACTCGAACGTAAAATTCGGCAGATGAACGCGATCGCCAAGATTTATCGAACTGAAAATGCCCAGGTTAATATGGATGCAGTTTTAGAAGTTGGCGGCTTCGATCTATCTCATGCACTGACGATCGATCCTGATTTCTTGGGTGAAGAAGCTCACGTTCATGATGAATCGGTAAAATCGGTAGCGTTAGTTTTAGCAGGGGCGATGGATATCAATAAAATTGAGGCATGGTTGAGCGATCTACTGCCAAATCAAGGGGCAAATATTTTTCGGATGAAAGGGATTTTAAATATCCACGGGCAGAATCAGCGGTTTGTATTCCAAGGGGTACACATGCTGATGGATGGTCAACCCGATCGACAATGGCGGGTTGATGAGGAGCGTAAAAATGAGTTAGTCTTTATCGGGCGAGATTTGAATGAGGCTAAATTACGCGCAGATTTTGCTAAATGCTTGGCGACAGGAATCGGATTTGCGAAGAAATAACGGTGATCTGGTGGTGATCAACCAAAATCGACCCAGATCTAGATTACTAAGCTGGGTCGCTAGCTAGTTGGATTGTCAAGACCGAACAAGGGGCGTGGTGCAAAACATAGTTACTGGTGCTACCCAAGAATATCTCAGTCCAAGTGGATTTTTGATTGCGACCCAGGACGACTAGGTCTGCACCCCAAGTTCTGGCGGTTGTGCAGATCGCGGGAGCAGAGTCACCAAAATTTTGGAGTGTTTCCACTTGAATCCCCAGGGTAGCAGCCTGTTCGGCATAAGACTGAAGACGAGCGGCACCCTGTTTTTCGTAGTTTTGCCACTCTTCCACGTATTTGTCGATCGCGGTATCGTTGAGGATTGGCAAAATACCCCCGACTAGTGGACCACCTAATGTATCAAAGCCATGAGACTCTAGCGGATTGAGCACGTGTAACAGCAGAACTTGGGCTTTGAGTTGCCTGGCTAGTGCCAATCCCTGCTCTAAAATTTGTGCAGATGCGGCGGAATCACCAACGGCAAGCAGGATTTTGTGAAACATAGAGTTAGGGTTTTACCAACAGCGATAATTGAGCAAGGCATGGAATTATAGAGACATCTTTAGATCGAAATTAATACGTCCCTATCGCTCTAATCTTTCCAGATTTCCTTGACGATCGCACCATATTCGTCTTTTGTCGCTAATTAGACAATATGTAGTCTGAATTTAGTCATACCACTAGATCGATCTTAGTCGATTTGCCTGATATAGAACCAATTTGAGATCTTTAATCGATCGCGACCAGCCTCACCACAGTCACGATCGATGCTATGAGATTCGATCGCTTTTGGCGTATTACTATCCTCTAATTCAACGACGAACCAGGTTCTAACTTAACCGCTTTGGTACCTGTTACCAGAAGATGAGTCTTGTGATAGAAACCCCACTTAGAATTAGGCAATTGCCACTCATAGCCATCGGGATCGGGATATTTAGTCATCAAATTCGACCAAGTGGTGGAATTTTTGATGGCTGCGGATAATTTCAGCGCATCGATGCCCAATCGTTGGGCTAATTCGGCTAATTCTACTCTAAGACAAGTTGCAATTTTACCCTGACGGTCGATCGTTAAATTCGGTGCGTCTTTAGCTTGGGTGAGTGACTTGAGCACACTGTGAACTCGATCTTGTGACTGCTGATGGCTATCGAGTAGTTCGATCAACCGGTTCATTGCACTCAAACAATGAGCGTCCAGATTACCATTGTTGCTCAAATTCAGCAGTTGAGTCAAACACTCAATTTGCTTCTGCTGCCGATCGAGATGTTCGCTGTGACTGGCGAGTGTTTGACTGATAGCTCGTTCTAGTTGATTGAGTTCTGGACTAATAGTGGTCATGGTAATTTTTTAGTGTAGAGTCGGGAGTTGGGAGTTGGGAGTTGGGGCGATCTTTAAATATTTCATTTACCCTACAGCCTCAAACCTAAAGCCTAAAGCCTATTTCCTATCCCCTGATATAGTTCCCTACTTAACACCTACTTCTACCCACATCAAAAATAAATTTCGCCCCAAGTGTCCCAAACCTCTTAGAATAGATCGAAATTAATATTTTCCTCAGCCATTGGATTAGTAGAATTGTGCGCGTGGTAATCTACACTCGGTATGGATAGCTAGAAATAATTCATTTCATCTCAATTTCGGATTACCGCTACGACTTCGCTCCACAAACATAATTAATAATTTTTATATGCCTCGCCGGACTGACATACACAAAATCTTGCTCCTCGGTTCTGGACCGATCGCGATCGGTCAAGGGTGTGAATTTGACTACTCTGGCACCCAGGCTTGTAAAGCCCTGCGGGAAGAAGGTTATCAGGTGATCTTGGTTAACTCCAATCCTGCGACCATTATGACCGACCCAGAGACCGCAGATCGGACGTATATCGAACCCCTGACCCCAGAATTGGTCGAAAAGGTGATCGAGAAGGAACGTCCCGATGCCCTCCTCCCCACGATGGGGGGACAGACTGCGCTAAACATTGCGGTGAGTCTGGCTAAATCTGGCGTACTGGAGCGATATGGCGTAGAGCTAATTGGTGCGAAATTAGCGGCGATCGAAATGGCTGAGGATCGGCTGTTATTTAAGGAAGCGATGGCGCGGATCGGGGTGCCAGTTTGTCCGTCAGGCATCGCTACCAGCCTCCCAGAAGCGCGGGAAGTCGGCAAACAGATTGGGACGTATCCGCTGATTATTCGTCCGGCTTTTACCCTCGGCGGGGCTGGAGGTGGTATTGCCTACAATCAAGAAGAATTTGAGGCGATCGCTCAAAGTGGAATTGATGCTTCACCTGTAGACCAAATTTTGGTGGAGAAGTCGCTCCTGGGTTGGAAGGAGTATGAGCTAGAAGTAATGCGAGATCTGGCCGATAATGTGGTCATTATTTGCTCGATCGAGAATATCGATCCGATGGGGATTCACACGGGAGATTCGATTACAGTTGCTCCGGCGCAGACTTTGACCGATAAAGAGTATCAGCGGTTGCGGGATGCGTCGATTAAAATCATCCGCGAGATTGGGGTAGAAACAGGGGGTTCTAATATTCAATTTGCGGTACATCCCGATACAGGGGAATATATCGTGATTGAAATGAATCCCCGCGTTAGTCGGAGTTCGGCTCTCGCTTCCAAAGCGACGGGATTCCCGATCGCTAAATTTGCCGCGAAGTTAGCAGTGGGTTACACTCTCGATGAGATTCCCAATGATATCACCAAGAAAACTCCCGCCTCCTTTGAACCGACGATCGATTATGTCGTGACGAAAATTCCTCGGTTCGCCTTTGAAAAATTCCCTGGTTCCAAACCCAATCTGACGACGCAAATGAAGTCCGTGGGGGAAGCAATGGCGATCGGTCGCACCTTCCAAGAGTCATTTCAAAAAGCATTAAGATCGCTGGAAATTGGTCGATTTGGCTGGGGTTGCGATCGCGATGAATCTTTACCCTCGATCGAGCAAGTCCGTTCGCAGCTAAGGACTCCCACCCCCGATCGAATCTTTAGTATTCGTCATGCCATGCAGCTCAAGGTATCCTTGGAAGATATCTACGATCTGACAGGAGTAGATCCCTGGTTTCTGGATAAGATGCAGGAGTTATTACTGACTGAATCTTTCCTCAAGACTCAACAACTAACAAATCTCAATACATACACATTATGGGATGTGAAACGGAAAGGTTTTAGCGATCGGCAGATTGCCTATGCCACGAAAACCACCGAAGATATCGTCCGCGCCTATCGTAAGTCTCATGGTGTAGTTCCCGCTTATAAATTAGTCGATACCTGCGCCGCCGAATTTGAAGCCGAAACGCCTTATTACTACTCCACCTATGAGCAAGAAACCGAAGTTATCCCCTCTACCCGCCGCAAAGTGATGATTCTGGGCGGGGGACCAAATCGGATCGGTCAGGGGATCGAATTTGACTACTGTTGCTGTCATGCATCTTATGCCCTATCTAAACAGGGATTTGAGACGATCATGGTCAACTCCAATCCTGAGACTGTTTCGACCGATTATGATACTAGCGATCGATTGTATTTTGAACCGCTGACTAAAGAAGATGTTCTGAATATCATCGAAGCTGAGCAACCCGAAGGAATTATCATTCAATTTGGTGGGCAAACTCCCCTGAAATTGGCTGTACCGCTTCAGGCATATTTGGATGCAGAGATTGCCGAGAATAGTTGCCTCACCAGGATTTGGGGCACTAGCCCAGACTCGATCGACATGGCCGAAAATCGGGAACGATTCGAGCGCGTTTTGCGGGAGTTAGGAATTCAGCAGCCAGAAAATGGGATGGCGCGCAATTATGATGATGCCTTACATGTCGCCAATCGGATCGGTTATCCCGTGGTAGTGCGTCCGTCATATGTCTTGGGCGGACGAGCGATGGAAATCGTCTACTCCGATGCCGAGCTAGAACGCTACATGACCTATGCAGTCCAGGTAGAACCAGATCACCCCATTTTGATCGATAAGTTCCTAGAGAACGCCATCGAGGTCGATGTAGATGCAATTGCTGATGCAACTGGGATGGTCGTCATCGGCGGCATTATGGAGCATATCGAGCAAGCCGGAATTCACTCTGGAGATTCGGCTTGTTCGCTCCCATCTGTCTCGCTGACAGCGGAGACGCTAGCAATAATTCGTCAGTGGACGACTCAACTCGCTCAAGCCTTGAAAGTAATTGGCTTGATGAATATTCAGTTCGCGGTCCAGGGAGAACAGGTATATATTATTGAAGCTAATCCTCGCGCCTCGCGGACAGTCCCATTTGTGGCGAAAGCAACTGGTGTGCCGTTAGCTGGTTATGCAGCGCGGATTATGTCTGGTGAAACCCTCGCGGAATTGGACTACACTCAGGAAGTAATTCCCGCTCACATCGCTGTTAAAGAAGCCGTATTACCCTTTGATCGGTTCCCTGGTACAGATATAATTCTCGGCCCCGAAATGCGCTCTACGGGCGAAGTGATGGGCATCGATGCCGAATTTGGTCGCGCTTATGCTAAAGCCGAACTTGCCGCCGGACAAGTATTGCCCCTAACTGGTAAAGTATTTGTCTCGACTAGCGATCGCGATAAACAAGCTGTCGTTCCCATTGCCCGCGATTTGATCGAACTTGGCTTCCAACTTGTGGCTACTTCTGGGACTCAAAAAGTCTTAGAGGAACATGGCTTAGTCGTCGAATCAGTCCTCAAACTCCACGAGGGTCGCCCCCACGTGGTCGATATTATCAAAAATAACCAGATTCAACTGATTATTAATACCCCCTCTGGCGAAGAAGCTCAGGCTGATGGCAAATTAATTCGCCGCACGGCACTGGTATATAAGGTTCCCCTGGTCACAACGATCGCCGGAGCCAGAGCCACCGCCGCTGCCATTCGATCGCTCCAATCCCAACCATTAGAAGTGAAAGCCTTGCAAGACTATTTGGGAGTGTAAAATTAATCTTGTGTAGGTTGGGTAGAGTGACTTGTACTGTTGGCGTAGCCTCACCAGAGGCTACGTTGACTAGCGGCTAATGCCTTTAATCTCGAATGTCTATAATGGGACTTAAACAAAATCAAGCCCAAATCAAGCCTAAATTGGCTTGATGAGCGGCAAAGACATCGATGTTCTGAGTCAGCCAATTAAAGAAGCGAAAAGACATAGCTGTCCGAAAGGCGGCCAACGCATCAGCAAATG
>JANPJH010000013.1:0-22176 GCA_031425415.1 Chamaesiphon sp. VAR_61_metabat_425
CCCGAAACTCAGACAGGTTGTCACTTTCCTGCATGAGCGATTGGAGCGTGATGAACCATTCAGTAAAGGTAGCATCGCCGATTGGTTTGAGTTGGGTGAGGATGGGATCGATTGGGTCATCGTCTTCAGCATTAAACTCGACTGAAGAATCGATCCCTTCTTCTTCTAGTGCTTCAAAATAAGCTGCTGATTCCCTTAAAATTGCGTCAATATCCATTATAGTTTCCCAGTTTTAATTAATTCAGCAATCTCTTTGTAAGCATCAGTTTTAGCCTTAGCTGGTGTCATTTTGCCATCTGATACCTGACTAGCATAGCTATTTAATACCGATGATATCCCACCTGATGTATTTTTTAACTGGTCAAAAACACCTAATAATTGTGATGCTTGGTCAGCAATTTTACCACTACCCTCTTTGTCAATTTGATTCCCTGCTCTCGCCAAATCCTGAGCAACCTTAGTTTTGGAAACCAGTCCAAAGAGTTTCTTATCACGGCTCATCTGTTGCTTGATACTAGCGGCTAAACTAGCACGTTCGAGCGCGTTAGATTTCTCGACCGATGATGCCCCAAATAGATCGAATAGAGTACCTTGACTCGATTGGCTGGCTTTGACCGATTCGGCTAATTCTTGGAAAGCATCATCGGTAAGTTTACCCTTTTTGGTTTTAGTTTCACTCAACTTATAGAGATCGACTTGTTGGGCACCAGTTAAACCAGTTTTACCGAGCAATGCCGCGCGTGATTCGCTCAATTCACCATCAATTACCTTATTGAATAACTGAGGCTCTAATGCAGCAATGCCTAAACCGTCAGTGGCGATTTTCTCCCTTAGCGGGATGCCTTTCTTTTTGATATCTTCAGCAGTTAATCCAGAATCTCTAAAGAATTTAGCAGCATCGAGAGCAGTGCCCCGACCTTCGGCGATATTGGTTAACGCCCCAATTCCCCGCGCTGTGGCTGCATCAGGCGCATCAATTACTCTCGCGGTGACTTTCTCGGCTCCCGCACGTTGAGCCAATGCGAGACGATTGTGGCCGTTGATAATGTACAGCTTGCCATCGGCAGGGTCTTTCCAAGTTTGGACGATACCCGCTAGGTTTGGGTCGTAGTTTTGCACTCCTGACAGACTACCCACCTCGCCCGTTTTGGTGTGGGCACCCAATAACTTGTACTGGAATCTCTTGGGGTCTGCACTGATTTTATCGATCGAGATATCGCCAACAAACCCAGGCTCATATTCTGCCTGTGGCTTGGATTTCGACTTAGGCTTCTTCTCTACCTTGTCTGTCAATCTCCAGCGGCTATTAGTCAGCACATACTTTTTGCCGTTCTTTTCCTTAACGGTACCTTCAGCGATCTTGAATTCTACCTCAAGATCGCTCATGGCAAATTCTGTCGCGATCTCATCTAGGGATTGCGGATCGGTAGGGACGGGAGCAGTATCAGCACCTGTCGAATCGCCCAAATTCTGAGTAATCGCCGACACCGCTTCATCTGGTAAGTTTGGCAGTGCAGTATTAATCAGTCCGCTCAACAGCTCTGGAGTCCATCCCCCAGCCTTGGCAGTCGATACCATCGTTATCAATGAGTTGATTTGCCCCTCGCTCAGTTGAGGTGTCTCGATCGGTGACTCACTGATAATATAATCATCACCGTACCGAGTGGCGATCGCTTCTGGTTTGAGCGAAATACCCAGTCCTTGCAGTTTAGTATCGGTTTCTGCCAACACTCCCACATCGGGATCTGATTCAAGTTTGCGCCAAACTTTGGGGTAAGCTGCGCCTGGATAGTTCCAATCGGTCAGCCATTTAGCAACCGTGTTATTGAAGCTATCACAGATTAAGTCAGCATCTGATTCCGTGACCGATGCTGCTACGCCTTCATGCACTTCAGCTTGGGAGCGACTACTGCCATTGTCGGTAGTCATCGTCTGGGACAGGATGATTTTAGCGATTGCCGCATCCATCTGGTCACACAGAGCCTTATAGTCAATTGTGCCATTACGCGAGGACTCCAGAAAACCGATGTCCAAGCCTTCGGGTATCATCATCCGGTCATCTTGCCCGAAGCTACTCAAGGCATACCAGAGCGTGTCCTTTTCCTGCTTGCTGGCACCAGCCGGATAGGTACCCTTACGCGCGGGTGAGGCGAATAACTCTAGATATCGCATCCACCAGCGCACGCCATTCCTTTTGAAGAATGTCGGCCAGTAAAGCCAGTGACCTAAGCCGCGACCATACGGCTCATCATCGTGGTCAGCACCGATCGCGAAGTGCCAGAATTTCTTCTCTGGCAGCACTTTACCCAATGGATTGTCAAATGTCCTAAGTGTTAGCTTTTGGTCGCCATCAAACCAGAAGCGGCGACGGTCACGCACCTTGATATCGGCTATTCCAACTTTATCACCATCTTTTCTCCACAGCACTTCAGCCGCGCTAAAGCCATAGTGAACGCCCCATAGCATCATTTCAGTGATACTGTCCCACCTAATCGATTTTAACTGCGTCTTGAGATGTTCTGCTGCGGCTTTATCGATCCGCTTTTCCCCGCCTGGCAACACTTCCCAATCATGTGCGGTGACAGCGCGAAATCTTTGCTGTAGACAGGATTTAACTTGGTCGTCTTGGGCAATGGATTCGTAGAGCTTTAAATCACCACCGCCCTTGTTCAGAACAATCTCGTCTGTGGTGGGGAGATAGTTGCCTATGGCGGCGACGTAACCGCGAGTAATATCGCGAGAGCCACGGATTGAGGCGATTTCTAGTAATGAAGGTCTGTCTGCCAATGTTGTTACTCTCCGATTAGTTTCTGACGCTGGCGACCATAGACAATGCCAATCGCTTCATCTAACCTGTCGGGTGCGATATATTCACTCGTCGCTGGACGGGTGACTGCAATCAATAGATCGTCTCGACCAGCTTTGCGAATTTCATCAGTGAAAGATTTTAGGCTTTTGACTTTTTGACCAGTCCGACGCTGCACTTCTACTTTCAACTGGTCAGCACTCAAAAATACATCAGTACTGCCAGTGTCAAGATTAATCACCTCAGTTACTTTAACTTGTTCGCGCACGATCGCATCAGATTGGCCGTTCAAAGCCAAAACAACTTCGCGCCCGTGCATGATGAGCATTGAGTCTTGACGATCAATCCGCTTGTTTCTTTCCCGCTCTAGCTGCAATTCTAGCTCTAACTCTCGTAGTCGATCGTTCTGTGCTGGGATGATTACCTCAGCCTCGCGGGTTTTGACTGCAAAATAATGCTTTGCTGCTTTGACGTTTGGTTTTCCACGACTATCGCAAGCAAGTGCAATATGATAGCAAGCGATCCGAGATAGTCTGTAATCCTTTGCTTTCTGATGCTTCAGGGTTATTTCTAGAATTAAGGCATGAGCTGAGATGTCTCCTACTGCCGATTCTAAGTTTTCTAAGCCTAGTTGAATTGAGTTGTCAAACATTTGCCAAGCTTTGTAGCCAAGCATTTTTTGGAGATCTCGCGCAGACCACCATTCATTCCCTTTCTCGTCATAGCGGAGAATTGAATCGAACGGAGAATTGCCGCTTTGAACGGCTAAAGTGATACTATTCATGTGTGTTGACCTTGTACGAGGTTGATACTGCCCCTGGAGATCCGAGTGTTGGTAGCACTCCCTCGCGAGGGGCATTTATATTGTCATTGTAACACCAGCGGTTAAGTCTTGGCATCAGTAGTCCCAGCGACGTTTATCGCCTAAATCTAAATGAGTAAATGCTGGTGAATCACCCACGCCACCATCCCATGTCTCAGATAATTTGCGGGTAACGTCTCTGGGATCTAGTCCATCCACGATGATATCGACTGCATGGCCTTCTATATGCTTGCTGAATCTGGCACCGCCAACAGCACGATTAATTGCTGGTGGTCGATACCAACTGGTGATGGTAATAGTTCGACCGCCAAACATATCTCTGACATCTTCTAGCTCAGTAGCAATCTTGATAATGTTGCGGGTAATAGTCTCCGACTCTGGGATTCTGCTTCCTCCTTTGGTTGCTTCACCCCAACTAAAATGCGGTGATTCTAGACAGATTGGAGCATCTAAAGCTACAGGCTTGCTCAATCCAGGCACTTTAATAGTTTTCATAATTACTTTACGCAGTCCAACAAGAGTTTAAAACTTCCGCTTCTGTTGTTACTGATGTCCTATGTCATCACATGAAAGCTTTTCAGATGTGATTTATTGAAGATCACACAAACATAAACCACCCGTGGCAGAAGTTTTAGAGAAACCAATCGAGATTTTCTACTCTGGCAATCATGTCGATAGTACTGGCAAGAAAGTCAAAGTTAGTGATGCAGAAGTGACAGCTTCGGTTGCTGATTTCAATGCCAGTGGTGAACGGTTGCCAATGGTGCCTGGGCACCCAAGTGATGACAGCCCCGCTGGTGGGTATGCCACAAAGTTGGCGGTTGTCGGTGGCAGAGTCAGCGCGATCGAAGCCGAAGATCTCAACCCGATGTTTAGAGCGATCGTCAATTCGGGTGAACTGAATCGGGTATCGGTAAAACTCCAGCTTCCAGGACACCCCAGTAATCCTACTAAGAATTACCGATTTAGACATATCGGCTTTTTGGGACGCTCTAGACCAGCTTTAGACCAACTCAAGTCGGCACAATTTAGCAGACACGATGGAGAGATTATTTTGATGGCATATGAAGATGACTTAAAGACTGAAGCCGAGGCGAAATTTGCCGCAATGGAGGCTGAATTTGCCAAACGAGAAGCTGATTTAGCCGCCCAAGAATTGGCATTTAAGAAAGCGCGGGAATATGAGCCTTACCTTGAAGGATTGGTACGTGAGGGTAAACTTACCCCCGCCCAAAAACAGCCATTTATCACTGTTTTTTCTAGCTTACCCGACACTCAGGAAGTTGAATTCACTGAAGGCGAGAAACAGTCGGCTCCAGAGTTTTTGAAGGGGTTTTTAAATGGATTGCCACAGCAGGTGATTTATGCGGAAGTCTCTAAAGCGGAAGGCCAGAGCCAAGCAGAGGCAGCGTTTAAGGCGATGGATGACAAGGAACCCGATGGCGATGAGCTGGCTATGCACAATGCCATCGTCGCCTCTGGAGTCGATCCCACCAAAGATTCAGACGGCTATCAACGAGCGGTCAAAAAAGCTATGGCTAAAGGAGGTAAGTAATGCCAGCACCTAGAGATGTCGGATTACCAGTTAATGTAATCCAGAGTTTATCGATAGATTACGCTAGTGCCACGGCTGCTTTGTCCGGTCAGTTGGTCGATTTTGCGGGGAATTTGGTAGTGGCTGCGGCAACACCCGTTTATGGCGTGTTGCGGGAAGATGCCACCCAAGGCCGTACCGTTTCAGTTGCAACAGTTGGCATGGTCGAAATCATTGCTGGGGCAGCCGTAGCAGTGGGAGCCGCGATAACTGCCGATGCCTCTGGCAGAGGCATCACAGCAGCAGCCGGAAACCAAATCTTTGGTCGCGCCCTTAGTGCGGCCACTGCTGCCAACCAAAGATTCCAAGCTTTAATCACGCGTGAGGGTACGACCTAATGGCTATTTTATCCCTACAACAGGCGCGGGTTAATAGCCCGATTCTGACCTCGATGGCTTACGGCATCCCAATTCAGGGATTCGTGGGCCTATCTATCATGCCGATGGTGCCTGTAATGAAACGGGCGACCAGAATCATCACTTTTGCCAACAATCAGCAAAAATATCTCTACGCTACTCGCCGCGCTCCTGGTGACAATATCACCCGGATTCAAACTAGCTACGGGGACACTGAAGTCCAGCTTTACCAAGATGCACTTGAAGCCGAACTACCGATCGAGCTAAACGAAGAAGCTGAAGGAATTGTCGATCTTCAGACTGAAGCTATTAGCAACGTCAAAATCGGACTGGCGACACGATTAGAAGCAGATATTTTCACTTTGGTGAATAACTTTGGTGGGTATCCAGTTACTAACCGGATAGCTCTGACAGCTCCGACTCAATTTAGTAATGCAACAGTTAACCCGATTGTAGCTTTTGACATTGCTAATCAAGCCGTGCTAGCAGGTATTAGCAGACTACCTAATACCATTATTTATGGTGGTTTGAGGGCATTTAACGCTGTCAAGAATAATCCATTTATTCGTGACCAAGTTAAATATACGACCGCTACAACTCCCAATCTCAATACCCTCAACGGTATTTTAGGCTATCCCACTGGGAAGATCGCGACGGCTACCTACGTCAACCCGCTCGATCCGAATACCCAAATTCCCTTCTTCGATAACTCAATTTGGATTGGTTACGTGCCTGGAAATGGCGAGATGTCGTCTAATCCCTATGACACTAGCACCACACTACAAGTGTTATCTGGAGCTAATAAGCGGGTACCAAGTTGGGGTTATACCTACACCCGGATGGCCGCGCAAGTAGCCGACAAGGAAACCGGATTAGTGATGGATATGCCTTACTACGGTAATAACAACCGTACCTGGTATTTCCCAGGCGTAATCGATCGTCTGCCCGTTGTAACTGGTATGGCGGCTGGCTACTTAATCACTAACGTATCTGCATAGGAGCAACAAGCGATGAAAGTAAGAGTATTGCTAGAACCAGTGATGGCAGATCGGGCATATATGGCGGGTGAAGAACTTGATTTGCCCGAAAATGATGCCACGATGTTAGCTCGATGGGGAATTGTGGAAATTCTCCCCGATTCACCAGTTGCAGCCGCTAAAGAGACGGAACCAGAACCCGCTACCAAAGCTGCAAAGGCTAAAGTTACAGCCGCTAAAGTCACGGAACCAGAACCAGAACCCGACACCGAGGCTTAGGCTATGTACGCTAGTGCCCAAGACTTTATTGATGCGTTCGGTCAACCTGAAACCATCATGCTTACCAATCTTGATGATGCCGCTGCGACTACTCCCAATCTAGTCCCACTGGACAAAGCTCTGACAGATGCCACGGCCTTGATTGATGCTTATGTCGGTGGTCGCTATGTGTTGCCATTGACGGTCGTGTCTACAGTGGTGCATCGGTACTGCCTAGACATCGCTCGCTACATGCTCGATCGCATCCGATCGCGAGAGGATGTGCGGGTGAGATATGAGGACGCTCTAAAGTTTTTCGAGAGCGTGGTTAAAGGACATGTCTCACTTGGGGCAGACGAGGCTACTGGTCAAAATGTCGAAACTCTGACCAGTGGCCTGGGGGCTGACGGTGCGCGGTCTTACGCCGAACCAGCGATAGACTTGTGCGGTTTTGGAGGCATATATGGCTAATATCCTTGAACTGGAACAGGCAATTATCGACAGGCTTAAGGATAAAGTTCAAGGCGTTAACGTTGCTGAACTTCCCCTCGATCCTGCTGAAATCGGTGTGACAGTATCAGCAACTCAAATCTGGGTAGCGTTCAGAGAGGAGAGCTTTGACCCGGTGGTGTCAGTGATGAGCAATCCCCGCAAGCCACCAACACAGGGCAGAAAGATTGTGTTTGAGCTGATTATTCGAGCGCAAGAGCTGCGAGTCAAAGGCCATCAGCGAATCTACCCAATTCTTGATGCCGTCCGTGATGCCCTGACTGGATGGATGCCTGAAGCCATCCACAGTAATAGAGATGTTACCCGTCCGTTTTATCCCGTCCGCGCTGGGTTTACTAACATGGGCGCGGGTTTATGGGTGTACAGCATGACCTTTGCGATCGATAGCTCATACACCGCACCTTACCAAATGGTCGGCTAGCCGACCAAACCAACAATAGGAGATATTTAAGTGAGTCAAATTTTATCTGGGTTCGGTCGTCCTGACTTTACCGCTCTATTCCCAGGGGCGACACTACCAAAATTTCTGCACGTCGAGCCGCTAGAGTTCTCGCTCGAAGCGACATCTAGCAAACTCCAAGCCAAAAAGTATGTCGATGGTGTCAAAACTATCGCAGCATCCAGAATTGGTGAGTTTTTATATACTCTCAAACTCGGCATTGAAGCGGCTTCTTGGACTTCAATGCAGTTCGCTCTCGGTGAGTTAGCTGGTACGACTGCTTCAGTCAATCTGCCAGAAGTCAGATATGCGACTGTGCCGCTAGTCACACCGTTTGAGATTGCTGATACTGATTTGGTTGCTGCTACAGGTGCTCAGGTATTTGTAGCTGATTCCGGTACTTGGGGTGAAGAAGGTGCATTGACCCTGCTAGTAGGTGCTGGAGCACCAGCTACCGGACAGTTTAAAGTTGATATCTCTGGTACTGGTAAACTGGTTTTCAATGCGGCTCAAGCTGGTGCGCCGATTGCCTATCGAATCGTCAAAACGTACACAAGCTTGGCATCGATCGGGCAAGAACAAGTAGCGACACTGCTTGACTCGATGAGCTTTAGTGGTATTGCCTACTCTGATAAAGAGTATTACAAAATCATTATCCCTAAAATGCAACGGGTATCAGTACCATCTCTCAATCTGTCGGATGTGACCAAACTAGAGGTAGAGTTTGACTTGCAGACTCCGCAGGGATACCGCAAGCCATTCCAGATCTTTAAGATGCCTAGCTCTTATACGCCATAAAATGCTCTGGATTGATTTCCCGCCACTCGCTGAATTTGAAGACCGTCATGGTATTGTCCGCGCCATTCGGGGTACGACGATATTCGGTCGGGTTCAATTTGCCGATCAGATGGAAGCGATTCAGAGCATCCTTGATAGTTCTGCTCCGACGCTCAGATGGGTCGAAGTGTACCAACAGAATGGACGGTTGCGCCATGCAATTACCCAGGCTTTGCTCTGTTGGGGCATCGACATTGAGTGGCTAGTCCCCACTCAAATCGAACAGTTGCTATTCTTCAGGGGTGAGCAGGTGGGATGGTTAATCGAACTGTCCGCACCTAAAAACCCTGCCCCAGCAGGAGAAACTGGACATACCCTAGCCGAGGCGATTGCCGCTATTTCAACTCACTGCCAGTCACTGTCTGAGGCATTGGAGTTGGCAAATAATATGCCAGCAGACTTGCTTCAAGATGTTCTCAAAGCCAAGGCTGAGGCGATGGAACCGGAGACTAAGCAGCAGAAACAGCGCAAGCAGCATCTAAGGCAGAATTTTGACAAGATGATGAATTATGCACCTGAAATAGGGGAGGAAGTGGAATTGTGAAATTTATCAGTGGATTCAATCTCAAAGACTTAGTATCAAATCTTGGCGGAATTGCGATCTTGATTGGCAGCACTATCACAATCGCTATCAAAACCGATTTTCTGCCCAGTCGGTGGCAAAAATATGCTGATGGATCGATCGGCATTGGTGGTGCAATCGTCGCCTACGCCACTGGCAAGAGTGCAAACTTACAAGGTGGTCAATCAGACTCAGAAAATAATTAGCTATGCCTCCAGTCTCAAACATCAGCCAACTCAGTCCCGAACAGATTGCCATGCTCGATCAAAAGCTGATCGAGCAGAGATTTAGTGATTATCGAGGGCTGGAGGCATGGGCGAATGAGAATGGATTGCAACTTAATAGATCCTCACTCAGTAAATACGGTCAGAAATTATCAGCGCAACTTGAGGAACTGAAAATCGCGCAGACCTTCGCCAAAATGTACGCTGAGGAGATGCCCGATGATGCTGGCTTGAAGAGTCAGATGCTCAACGGTTTAGCTCAGGATGTGCTTTATCGGGTCATTACTCAGCTCAATATCAGAGTCCAATCGATCGATGACAACTCCGATCTATGGTCACTGCTCCGACAATTGGCAATGGTGACTAAATCAATCAGTGATGTGTCGCGGGTGGATTTGGCGGTGCAAAAATATGCGGCTGAAGTCCGAGCCAAGCAGGAAAGCGAACTCGACAGGTTGGCGGAAGACGGCAAGAAGAGAGGCATCGATGCCAAATTCATCCAAGATATCAAAACTAAGGTGCTAGGAATAGCGGCGTAATGCCTATGGAGTTGGCAGAGCTAGAAGAAAATCAAACTGATGAAGGTTTGAGGTTAATCGACCTATGGCGATTTCAGCGAGAACTATTAGAAGACAAGCATCGCTTTATTGCAGCCATGTGGGCAAGAGGCTGTGGGAAGTCGGCCATCACCGCACTCAAAATCGTATTAGAGGTATTTGACAACGAGCAAGCTAGGCAGCCATCAGACTGGCTGATTGTCTCGGCTAGTGCAGACCAAGCCCGTGAAGCATTGCGGCTGGTTGAATCGTGGGCACGGGCGATTTATGCGATCGCTGCTCAAGATGGAATTATCGAGACTGAAGTAGAGTTTCGCACTCCTGAAGGTCTAGAGCGGTACACCCGCTATGAATTGCGATTAGGGAACCGCACCCGAATAATGGCGTTGTGTGCCAGTCCCAGAGCAATTCGCGGCTACACGGCGAATGTGTGGTGGGATGAGGCTTGCTTCTTTGAAGAAGATCATGCGATGTGGCAGTCACTTCAACATTGCACCCGTGGCAGACTTAAAATCATCGTCACCTCCACGCCGATTGGTGGGAGTGAAAAGCGATTCTATCAAATCATCCACGATGAGACGATCGTGCGTGGTCAGTCACTCTGGTCGAAACATATTTGCGATATCTACCGAGCCTGTGCTGAAGGTAGAGCAGCGATTTACGATCTGGAGATGGAAAAAGCTGCCGCCGATGCTGATGCTTGGGCGACAGAGATGGAATTGCAGTGGATCGACCCTTCGTCAACGTGGTTCCCTAGTGCGCTATTGGCATCATGCGAGGATGAACGGGCATCGGCTGATGGACGGGGTGAATACACTGGTGGCAGGTGTTTTATCGGCAACGACATCGGCTTACGCGGGGATAGATGGGTCGCTTGGGTGCTGGAAGATTGCAGCTCTACTTTTGTTACTCGCGAGGTGGTAGTTTTGCACAAAAGCAAGTTTGAAGATCATGACCGCGAGATTGCCAAATTATTCAAGAAATATAAGGTTGCGCGGTTGTGCATCGACCAAGGCGGTATGGGAGAACGCACCACTGAAGAGATGATTAGAATCTACGGTTCGACTAGAGTTGAAGGTGTTCTGTTTAATGTCGAAAACAAGGGTGCAATGGCGGTGTTGGGGAAGGAACTGATGGAAGACAGGCGGGTATTATTGCCTCCAAATTGCCCAGACATTACACAAGATTTGCGGCGACTTCAGAAAACCACCTCTGCGGCTGGTGCTGTGCGATTTGATGCTATTCGGGATAGAAACGGTCATAGTGACCGAACGTGGAGCTTGCTTTTGGCTCTCAATGCAGCCTCAACTCCTGTCACTCCTGTAGAATATACAACTAGCAACTCTAGCCTCGCCCAGTTGGCTGAAATGAGTGGTTATGGGTACAGGTGAAATCTTGCTAATGGTATAGCAGTAATTGTTACTATACCCGATAGGATTAAAGTGTCCATCCTTACCTATCGGCTATAGCAAAATGTCTTTACCTAGTAAAATTGAATCATTGCTGGAACTATCCCAACAGCAATACACTCAAGCAATTGAGGCAATCGACCGATTAATTCAATCAAATGCCATACCCCGACGACATTACCAGCCCGTTGCCCGAAATTCGCGCACTGTTAATAACCAACGAACAGTTAATTAAAAACCTTGCCGAAGGGCAGAAAGAGACAATATCTGAAAGCAGAAAGCTGGCTCAGTCCGTGGGTAATCTTGAAGGTCAACTGATGGTGATTTGCGTCAGGCTTGACCGGATTGACAAGGATTCAGAGTTAGATCGAGATGAGGTTGCAGCACAGCGAGCGCGATCGCATTCTCAAGCCTGGATCATTTGGGGTGCATTATTCACTGCTATTCTAGCTGTGGCTATGCCGCTAATCATCCGCCCTGGTGCTGTTTATTCACCGAGTATCTCTACGCCTGCTAAATAATTAAAAATCAGGTATTTTTAAGTTTTCTTTTACGCCAGCATAATTTTTATATATCACATCTGCTGAATTACCCACCAATGCCGCTACGTCTTTCGCGTCGAGGGTATCAAGAGCATGGGTAATGGCAGTATGCCTCACCTTATAGAATGAGCGATACTTGAGTCCTAGCTGTTTGAGGGCGGGTTTCCAGTGGCGTTTACCAAAGTTACCGAGATCAATGTATTTACCTTTACGCGCAGGAAAGATTAGATCGTTTGGCTTTCGATTGTCTGGGGCAATCAACTCTAGAAATGCTGCGAGGGTTTTACCAGATGGCACAGTACGACTTTTAGCGCGTTTAAGCCCCTCTTTGACTGCAATCTTACTGCCATATTCGGTATTGGTGAGCGATCTGCTAAACACGATCACTTTGAAATCGCTGGAGATATCTCGCCACTCTAGTGCTAACGCCTCACTGGGACGACAGCCACAGCGAAAGACGAATTCTACCAGTGGGGCATAGTGCGGGTCATCAACTTTAAAATAGTTGATAATCTGGGTACGTTCTGACTCGGTAAAATACTCGATCTCGCGCGATAACTTTTTAATATTGAGATCGCGGCTCATCCCCTCGAAAGGATTGAAATCTAGTAAATTGGATTTACCCGCCCATGTGCAACATGCTGACAACTGTACTAGTATCCGCCTAGTGGAGTCTGGGGTAGTGCTTTGGAGCAGATATGCTCGGATATCAATTGCATCATCAATTGAGGTGTAGGGGATTTTTTTGAGCCAAGAACTAACCGACTTGTAATCGATCGCCAAAGTATTGGCGGATACTAACGGACGCTTGTAATCAACGTACTTGTCCCACAGCTCAATTAAATCAAGCGTCTTGGCTACTTTCTCAGGCTTAGGCTCAGATTCAAACAGCTTGTACTTTTTCTGAGTAGTGTCATAGTTTCCGCTAACGATATCCAGTTCGATCGTGCTCGCAACAGACTGGGCATATTTGCGATTATTGCGATTATCGGGCAATCCCAAGGATAAGTATTTGCGCTGTCCTCTGTAGCGGTATACCAGTTGCAATCGATTGTTGCTGACTTTGATCGCGACTGTACCCTTTTCCGCTTTTTCACCCATCTATAGATCAATCCCTTGATGCAATTTTTACCCCAGCCGCTTACCCCCAGTTTACCCCCAAACCCTACAGAATTAGATCTCTTTACCCCCAAAATTTGTTATGATGAGTGTAAAGCTAAAAAGCAGAAAACCCGCTTTAGAGCGGGTTTCAGAGACAAGCCGACGATGGGATTTGAACCCACGACCAATTGATTACGAATCAACTACTCTACCACTGAGCCACGTCGGCAAGACGGGGTAAGAGGAACATACCCAGCAGCTTACAATTATAAATCGACTTGCGCTCAAAATGGCAGAACTCAAACCAAAACCCTCCATCGATCCCGAACTGCTCCGTCGGCTCAAAGCGGAAGCTAAATCGCCATATCGAGGTTTACGACAGTTCCTCTATGTCAGTTGTCTGGCTTCTGGCGCGATCGGAGGAGTGGTATTTTTCTTTAAAGTAGCTGCGGGAAGAGATTTAGCCACTAATATTCCCAATCTCGCACTCCAAGCTGGAGTGGTAGCAGTGATGGTGTGGCTATTGCGGATCGATACTCCGAAGGAAAGGCTCCCCAAATGAGATAAAAGCTATTAGCATCAATAATTCTAGAACCTATATCAAAATAGAATTAATTGCTGGAGATTGACTTAATTATGTTTGGACTACTGTTAACTCGATCGATGTTTCATTTATCTAGATTGAATAATTCAAGGTACTAGCGAGTCAGCAGTACCCTGAATTTGGTTGTTTATTTAGCTCGTAAGTCTAAGACTACTTACTAAATCCCTTGCCAGCGGTTGTTTTAGCAGTCGTCAAACACTTTTCTAACTGCGATCGAATTTTAGCGTGGTCGAGATCTTGACCGATGATCACAAATTTAGTTTGGGGTTGACCTTTCCACTGCTCGTCATCGATCGAGAAGCGTTTACCACATAGGTGAAAAACATGACATTTATCACTTTCATCAAACCATAAAAATCCCTTAGCACGGAAGATATTTGTAGTTAGTTGATTATCTAAGAAATGTTGAAATTTTCGGAGTAAAAAAGGCCTGTCGCTAACAAATGATAATGAAGTAAATCCATCGTTCTCTAAGTGGTGGGAATGATTGTGATGTTCGTGTCCTTCATGCTCGCACTTACCATGGTCATGGTCACAATTTGCGTGGTCATCATGGGCATGATGGTCGTGGTTGTGATGATGTTCATCATGGCTCGTGGGAGTTTCGAGATATTTGTCAGATTCAAATAAGCCGACACTGAGAATCATCGGTAACGATACTTCTGATTTTTTAGTCCGAATAATTCTCGCGCCTTCTTTCATATCGCGAATTCGCACTTCTAGCAGATCTACATCAGCTTCATCAACGAGATCGACCTTATTTAGAAGAATAATATCACCGTAGGTAATCTGACTTTGCGCCGCTTCACTATTAAATAGATCGATACTAAAATTCTCGGCATCAACTAGCGTAATAATCGAATCGAGCCGAGTTACATCTCTCAACTCCGTCCCCAAAAAAGTTAGTGCAACTGGCAACGGATCGGCTAAACCAGTAGTTTCGACAACTAGATAATCGATCTGTTCCGATCGAGATAATACTTTATGTACGGCATTAACTAAATCCTCATTAATCGTGCAGCAAATACAACCATTATTTAACTCCACCATATCTTCTCCGGTAGCGACGATCAGATCGTTATCGATGCCGATTTCGCCAAACTCATTGACGAGCACCGCAGTTTTGATTCCCTGCTGATTTTGGAGAATATGGTTGAGCAGAGTAGTTTTTCCACTACCGAGAAACCCAGTAATAATCGTCACTGGGACTAGCTTCTGGTCTACTTCGATGATTTCGAGAGTTGGGGCGATCGTAGTTGAGGTCATAAAAGTATGAGTTAGGATGATACAGAGATTCGCACTCGATCGATGGCAAACTTAGAGTAGAGTGTTTGAGCTATGACATTGTCGCCCATCGATGCAGAATATTTTTTCGGTCACTAGCCACTTTAATTAATTATCGATCGAATCGCACTAACTATGAGTTTAACAATATACAACACCCTCTCCAGAACCAAAGAGCCGTTTCAAACTTTAACACCCAATCGGGTGAAGATGTACTGCTGTGGGGTGACTGTATATGACTACTGCCACTTAGGGCACGCTCGATCGTATATTGTCTGGGATACCGTCCGTCGCTATTTGCAATGGCGCGGCTACGATGTCCAGTATGTCCAGAATTTTACTGATATCGATGACAAGATTCTCAACCGCGCCACTCTCGAACACAGTTCGATGACAGCAGTTGCAGAAAAATATACCCAAGCCTATTTTGAAGACTTACATCGATTGAATGTCCGCGATGCTGATAATTATCCCCTTGCGACCAAACATATTCAAGAAATTCAAGATTTAATTACCGATCTCGAACGCAAAGGTTTTGCCTATGCTGTCGAAGGCGATGTCTACTTCCGCGTCCGGAAATTTGATGAATATGGCAAACTCTCCAAGCGGAACCTCGACGATCTGCGATCTGGTGCTGGCGAAAGGATCGAAGCCGCAGATCCCGACCAAATCAAGAAAGAAGATCCCTTTGATTTTGCCCTCTGGAAGGCCGCCAAACCAGGCGAACCATTCTGGGAGTCTCCCTGGGGAAATGGACGACCAGGCTGGCACATAGAATGCTCTGCAATGATTTGCAAGCAGTTGGGGAAAACCATCGATATTCATTGCGGCGGCGGCGATTTAGTTTTCCCCCACCACGAGAATGAAATCGCCCAATCCGAATGCGCTCACGATCGACCCTTATCCACCTACTGGATGCACAATGGGATGGTGAAAATTAGTGGTGAAAAAATGTCCAAATCTTTGGGCAACTTTATCACGATCCGTCAATTACTCAATGATTATCGCGATGGTAATGGTCATCAAATCGATCCGATGACGGTGCGATTATTTGTCCTCACGGCGCAATATCGCAAGCCGATGGATTTTAGCGATGCAGCCATGACCGCAGCCGGACAAAGTTGGCAGACAATCAAAGATGGATTGTTATTTGGTTATGAGTTTGGTGAGAAATTGGGCTGGGATAATCTCAATCCAATTCGCACTGGCTCGACTTCTGCTACTACTGAGGAAATAGATAGATTTCGGGCTGCTGTAGATGATGATTTCAATTTTGCCGAAGGTTTAGTCATTTTATTTGAACTTGCGAAAGAGTTGCGGAAAGTCGGTAATATTATCAGCCACGATAGCGAACAAACCGCAGATCCAGTTCTGCTCAAAGATAAATGGCAAACTTTAATTGAATTAGCCGGAGTGTTAGGTTTGGAAGTCGATCCTAGTGAATTAAAAGTGCAGCCAAGTGGCTTGAGTGATGAGGAGATCGAATCATTATTAACTGAACGTCAAATTGCCAGACAGAATAAAGATTTCGCGACCAGCGATCGCATCCGCGCTCAATTAACAGAGCAAAAGATTGTGGTGATCGATAAAGCTGGAGTTCCTAGCACTTGGTATCGGGGTTGAGCGTATTAATTATGCATCTGAATGAAATTATCCCTTGGGGTCGAACATTAGCTGAATACAAACTAATGTTTAATCTCTCGGATCTAGACTTAAATCGCAAAATATTGGGATGTGGTGATGGCCCTGCCAGTTTTAATGCAGAGATGACAAAACTCGGTCATTCAGTGATATCGATCGATCCAATTTATCAATTTTCTGGTCGGCAAATTGAGCAGCGCGTTCGGGAAACATACGAAACAGTTATTTCTCAAGTTCGCCAAAATTCTCACCGATATATCTGGAACTATTTTGCAAATCCAGAAGAACTCGGACGCGCTCGGATGGGTGCAATGGAGGAATTTTTACGAGATTATGAGACAGGTAAGGTCGCTGGGAGATATTTACCACAATCTCTACCTAATCTAGATCTACCCGATCGTGAGTTCGATTTATGTGTTTGCTCGCATTTGCTATTTTTATATTCCGCACAATTATCACTTGATTTCCATATTGCATCAATTCATAAACTTCTAAAAATATCGTCAGAAGTTTTAATTTTTCCTTTGCTGCAACTCGATTGTCAACCATCTCCATATCTAGAGCCAGTGATTCATGAATTTTTGAGTCATGGATTTAATGTCCAAGTTCAGCAAGTAAATTATGAGTTTCAGAAAGGTGGCGATCGAATGTTAAAGATAGATCGCCAATCAGTATAAATATCAAAGTAACTTGATGAGAGTGGGCACTAATCTCCCAATCTATTTTTTCATGCCGGAATAGAGCAAATTTTGTAAAGGATCGATATTGACACCACTCATCCCTTTTTTAGCGAAGACAAAATCTTTGGTTTGCCACAACGGAATCAGCGGCACATCCTGTTGGAGTTGATTTTGAATATCAGCGTAGATTTGTTTGCGCTTGCTGGGATCTAATTCCTTGCCCTGGGCGGCAATTAATTGATTCATCCGATCGCTATAATAAAATGAGCCTTGAGACTGGGTACCTCCTTCTTTACACCCTCCAGCGACAGTGCCTTTCGGACACTCTAGGAAGGGTTGAACAAAGTTATCAGGATCGAGAAAATCGGGATACCAATCTTGCAGGGTGACAGGGTAAATATTCTTGGTGACGTACTTAAAGAATGATGCTGATTCGATCGCATTTGGTTCGAGTTCCAGCATCCCACCCAGTTTTTGCTTGGCGTAGGCGCGGAGGAAGCCCGCCGTCAAGCGGCGATTAGTGGAGCCGGAGGGGTACCAGATTTGGATTTTGGCAGGTTTTGTGGTCGAAAATCCGGCTTGGGTGAGCAGTTGCTTGGCTTGCTCGATATTCCCATCCCCATACTTTTTAAAAACTGGCTGGGAGACACTGAAGGTATCGGGCACGACACTATATAAGGGCTTGCCTTGCCCATACAAGATGCGTTCGTTGATGGTGGGTCGATCGATTAAAGCCGCCAGTGCTTGCCGTACTAAAGGGTTATTTAGTGGCTCCTGGAGGACATTCAGGATCGCATAACTGGTGACACTACCATCGATCGCGATCGATTGCCATTTACCCTCCTTGGCTCCTGCTTCGAGACTCTTGATTTGATCTGGCTCTAAGGCTTGGAAGGCAACATCTACAGCCCCTGTACGGAAGGAGTTGTAAAGATTGGCGGCGTTACTAGAGAAGATCTGCACATTTACACCACGATTGAGTGGCTTGGTGCCCCAATAGCGATCGAATACCTCAAATTTCACGCGATCGCTACTATATTCGCCCAGTTTATACGGGCCTGTACCGACAAAGTTATTAGCTTCAAATTGATTTGCGCCGATTTTATATGCCTTGGGTGATACCGCACAGGTGCCAGGGAAGGCTAACATCGAGGGAAAGGCGGTGAACGGCTTTTTGAGCTTAATCGTCAGTTCGTAGGAGCTGGGAGCCGCGATGGAGGCTACTCGCTCGGCGAGGAGAAAGGCTGGTTTACCCTTATTCTGAATAAAGCGATCGAGCGAAAATTTCATCGCTGTGGCATTAAAAGCTGTACCATCGTGAAATAGTACGCCTTGGCGGAGCGGAATCGTATAAGTTAGCCCATCTGCACTAACTTTTGGTAAGGCTGTCGCCAATTGGGGCTTGAGTTCGGTACTCCCAGGATCGTAAGTATATAACCTGTCACTCAAATTCCGAATTAAAGCGATCGATCTCAACTCATAAGCATCCGCCGGATCGAGTGTACGGGGTTTTTGGGTTGTGCCAACCGTAATTCTCCCCTCATCCCGACTACTCGCCGTATCGCCCGGATTACTACTTTGAGCGCAACTCGTCACTAATAGTAATCCGATCGAAACTAAGCTAATCCGTTGGCGGTTATTCATAGATGGACGATCGTTAAAATAGTAGGGCTTGGCTTGGTTTGAATGTCGTCGTTGAGGAGTCTTTTCGATCGGCCGAAGAGATAGTAGTTATCTTACTAACTCAGACTACTTACTATATAACGATTTGGCAACTTTTAGCTCGATCGAGGTTTTTGCCGTCATGGGGGACACAATGAGTTAAATAAAGTTACAATTGATTGTAGTATTTAACTTTTAATGATTCAATCTTGACTAGTTCCAGTATCCCTTAGCAAGAGGATTCTAGCGATGACCCGCCATTCTTTAATTTTTATTCATGGTATGGGTACAGGCGACCCATGTGCAAGCTACCAAGAGTTATGGGAATCGATCGCCAGTCAGTATAATCAAATCCACAATTTAGATTCGGGGGGATTCGAGCAACTATTTAAGCTGGTGCCAATCCATTATAAAGATATTACTTATCACGCCAAAAAGGATATCTACGAATCAGCATTTCCCGAACTTAGTTCTGACGATCCAACTGTCTGGGATATTCTCAATCCAGTCCAATTTTTACACTATTTCGTTACATTCTTCCTGGGTGATGTAACTGCATACGTTTCGGAAAATGATAATCATATTAGATCGACGTTTTGGCAACAAAGTAAAGAGGCGATGCTGAACGGTTCTTATAGTATTATTGCTCACTCACTAGGTTCGGTGATTGCTTTCGACTTTTTATATCACTTGCTCGAACGTGATGAATTATTTCTGCCTACTCCAGAAGCAGAATCGGCAGAATTAGCCGCTGAACAGAGTGCTTTCACTCTCGAAATGACAGATTTTAAGCAAAAGAAAGAGCAAATAGTTAGCAATTTTGCTAACTTTTTCACCTTCGGTTCAACCATCGGGCTATTTATGATGCGTCAAGGAAAACTATGGCGAAAGCTGCCAACTTTTTCAGGTATTGATAACCCAGTGATTAAATTGAATGGTGCCCAAAATATCCGCTCATGGCTCAATTTTTACGATCGACAGGATATTCTGGCTTATCCACTAGAAAACTTATTTAATCGCAATCCACAAAATGCCGATCGCGCGCTCAAGGATATTGAAGTGCAAACTGGTAATCTTGTCATCAATTCCCACATCAACTATTGGCAAAATCAGGATATGGCTAGGAAAATTGCTCAAACTTTACAATGAATGGTGGGCAATACCCACCATTTGCACCACTACTAGCTAATCTGAATTATTTTTTGATACTGACTGGTGTTTGCATTTGACGTGCCATGTCCATGAACGTATTCATATTAGCTCCAGGACGACGACGGCTGCTCATGCTAGAAGGCTTAATCAGATAATCGGTAGCAAAGTTAGTAATTGGCGGAGCGGTAGGTGCAGGAGCCGATACAGGGACTGAAGTCGCTTCGGCTTTTTTAGCTTCAGCTTTCTTGACGGATTTTTTGGCAGCTTTCGCAGTCTCTGTCTCTGGCTTTACATCTGATGTGGTGGCAAGTGCAGTTTGGGTTGTAGAGGCTAGAGCTACTACAGCCGCTGGAGTTGTGGTAGGTGGCTCTGCAACTACTGTGGGTATCTTCGCACCGTCAGCAGCAGGTTTGGATTTAGCTTTAGCTTCTGGTTTTGGTGAACTGTTGTCATCTTCTAGTTGAAGATAGAAGCCATCATTTTTTTTGCCAAACAACTTGTTAAACACGGTAAATTATTTTTCTCATTACATATAGATTGAATTATCAATTTTGACGACTGGCAAGCGCAAGAGTGGGTTACAAAGTTTAACAAAACTTTACTCGGTCGCTGGTTAGCTTGAGACAGTTTGCGAACTGTCACGAGGCGATTGAAAGCTTTCAATCGGGCGATCTAAAATCGAGATTAGCCTCCCCATTACCTCAACCGTGATCGATTTACCGCATTCTCAGCCCGTATGCCGCGATGCCCCAACTCGCAATCCACTACTCCTAGTCCATGGTTTGACAGATACCAGCTATAAAATGCGAAAAATTGCCAGTCATCTACGCGGTTTAGGGTGGCAAGTTTATGATATCGACTTGATCCCGAGTAATGGCAATGCCAAATTAGAAGTCTTAGCTCAACAGGTAGCGGATTTGGTGGCACGAACTTTTGCCCCAGATCGGCCAATCGATCTGATTGGCTTTAGTATGGGAGGGTTAGTCAGCCGTTATTATGTGCAAAGATTGGGGGGGATTGTTGATAAATCTTCTGGATCGACAGAGCAGCTAAAAAATCGGGTTCAAAGATTGATTACGATCTCTTCACCGCACAAGGGTACTATCTCAGCATACTTTTCTTTGCGTCCCGGCTGCGTTCAGATGCGTCCAGATAGTGAATTTATCGCAGACCTCAATCGAGATGCAGATAGCTTAAATCAGCTCAGTTTTACTTCCCTGTGGACACCATTCGACCAGATGATTTTACCACCGAATAGTTCTCAACTAGGGATTGGGACAGAGATCGTGTTACCAGTTCTGGCTCATCCACTCATGGTATTTGATCGCCGCTGTCTAGATGCGATCGTGATGATACTTTCTCAACCGATTCAGTCACCAATTTGAGTAAAATCTTGCGCGCCAAAGATGGCTTCAGCATGGGTATAATACTTAAATTCTAATAAATTAGCAAAAGGATCTGTGAGGAAGAATGTCCGATGCTCGGTAATCGCACCAGGAAATCGATGCTTTGCCGATTGATAAAATTTCAAGTCGAGAGCAGTTGCGCGATCGAGTAAGATCTGCCAATCAGTTAAAGTAGTAAAAACCACTCCAAAGTGACGGGGATAGATTCCAGTTTGAACTGGTAATAGTTCTTTGGTGATATGCCCGACTAATTGATGTCCATAAAGGTTTAAAATAATAGAGCTATTTGTTTCTCGACCTGCTGTGCAGCCTAAACCTTCAATGTAGAATTTTTTTGTATCTGGGATATTCTCGATCGGGAAGGCAATGTGGAAGATAAATTTGTTCATCTTATCTTAGTGGATGGTGAATAGTGAATAGCCTATAATTTAGTTTTCTGTTAATTTTTATATTATAAATATTTGTACCGACCGATCTAACTCTGGACATGCGAAGAAAATAATGCTAGATATTCTACAAAATTGGTTCGATATTTGGGTTACTAATCCGTGGTTAGTGGCGATCGGCTTGAACTCAGTTTTATTACTAATAGCCACAATTATACCCAAGAAATTGCTAACGCCATCTGGCCTGATTAATGCTTGGGGGTTAGGTGTCGCAATCTGGGGCACCCTGGGATGGCGAGGTTATGCGGTGGTGCTGTTTTATTTTCTGGTTGGTTCGGCGGTAACGCGAATTGGGATGGCGCAAAA
>JANPJH010000014.1:0-52099 GCA_031425415.1 Chamaesiphon sp. VAR_61_metabat_425
CTCAAGATTACCAAAACTGGCAATGCCGAAAATCCCCTCGTTCACGGACAAACTCCTCTGCTGACTTTGGATGTCTGGGAACACGCCTACTACCTCGATTTCCAAAATCGTCGTCCTGACTTCATCACGACCTACTTGGAGAATTTGGTAAACTGGGACTTTGCAGCAGCCAATCTGAAGTAGGGTTGAGGGGTTAGGCTGTAGGAGTTAAGGGATCGTAAACAGTAAATTCCCCCTTTCCCCTTTCCCCTAACCCCTAGCTAAGTATCGTTCGATTAAGACGATCGCCACAAGATCGTCAATCGGGCGGGTTGGTTGACGCATTCCTTGGGGAATCAAGCGAGCGAGCAGAGTTGGTGGGTACATTTGCCAGTAGCGATCGCGTGCTTCCAGACTAGAATATCGTTCATCAATCAGGGAAATTGGCAGATGGGGAAATGCGGTAGTTAGTTGCTGTTTCCATTGCTTCGAGGTTGTTTGATCGCCCATCACAATCTGAGTAACGTTATACTGCTGACATAAATGACTAATGCGATCGATTGTTTGGTCTGTCAGCACAACTTGATGATGGAGTAAGTGGAGATCTCGATCCATTACCGCAACACCACATTTATCCTTGCCAGGATCGAAACCGAGAATTGTTTGATAGTTGTCTGGCATCGGAGTTAAGAGATGAAAGCATTACAGTCTATTATATTGAGCTTCAGACCGGTGAGGGTTTCCCCACAGACTATAGATCTATTACTTATTACTAATTGATGCTTGCCAAAATTCGAGCGATTGCTACAACCCTTGCACCCAGACTAATCGAGATTCGTCGCCATCTTCACGCGCACCCAGAATTGAGCGGTAAGGAATACCAGACATCGGCATATATTGCCGGGGTGCTATCGGCTGCGGGATTGCATACTCAAGAATCTATTGGCAAAACGGGGGTTGTCGGCGAACTAGCCGGTGTGGGGAAAGACTCTAGATTGTTAGCGATTCGGACTGATATGGATGCACTGCCAATCGTCGAGCGAACTGGTTTAGAATTTAGCTCTCGCAATCAAGGGGTGATGCACGCTTGTGGGCATGATGTGCATACTACCGTGGGGTTAGGCACCGCAATGATTCTGGCGCAATTAGGCGAGGAATTGCCTGGAACCACGCGGTTTATCTTTCAACCCGCTGAAGAAATTGCTCAAGGTGCAACTTGGATGGTGGCGGATGGGGTGATGAAAGATGTCGATAGTATTTTTTCTTTGCATGTGTTCCCCTCAATTCCGGCTGGTTCGATTGGGATTAGATATGGTGCGCTGACAGCCGCAGCCGATGACCTAGAGATCGTCATTTTAGGGGAGTCTGGGCACGGTGCTAGACCCCATGAAGCGATCGATGCGATCTGGATTGCATCGCAAGTAATTACGGGGCTACAACAGGCAATTAGCCGCACGCAGAACCCTTTACGCCCGATCGTCTTGAGTATCGGCACGATTAGTGGTGGACGCGCTCCAAATATTATTGCCGATCGAGTGCAGATGTTCGGTACAGTGCGATCGCTACATCCAGAAACACATCATGCCCTCCCTGGCTGGATCGAGCAAATAGTCACGGATATTTGCCAGACTTATGGTGCAAAATGTGAAGTCAATTATCGACGGGGGGTGCCCTCAGTGCATAATGATTTGCTGCTCACCCAAATCCTCGAATCATCAGCTAAAGCCGCATGGGGCAACGATAAAGTCCATATCCTTCCCGAACCATCCCTTGGGGCGGAGGACTTCTCTGTGTACCTTCAACACGCACCAGGAACGATGTTTCGACTAGGTGTGGGTACTGCCGATCGCAAGAATCACCCCCTCCACCATCCCCAATTTATGGTAGATGAGTCAGCGATTATCACTGGAGTTGTGACGATGGCATATAGTGCTTATCAGTATTGGCACAATCCCAATCTATCTAAATAATCGAGATATCTCAATTAAAATCGCTTGTAAGTATTTAGCAGTGCCGCGACAATAGAAAGAATGGGCGACACCTTCTGGTGTCATCTGAATAATTTCCCCGTTAATTAATTCTACAGATCGATCATCGAAGAGTCCTGTGTCAATCATCCGATGATAATCATCCAGACTCCATTTGGCAGGAATCTGAGTCATTAGCTTTCCCAAATAACTACACTAATTTTAGCAATATGGGGTTGAATCTGGCAGAAATCGATCGATTATTAAATGAGTGGAAGCAGAAAGTCGATACTGCGAATCAGAACCTACTTGATTTATACGATCTATCTTTTTACCAACGGATTTCGGGAACGGGTAATCCGCCAGTAAATTTGACGGGCATTACTCAACAACGAGTTGGCGAAGCCTTAACTTTAGTCGATCGACTATTTGAGGATTTAGAGCTATTAAATCACACAATCGATCGCGCTAAAAGATTGCGAAAGCAATTACCATCTCTATTTATTAGTGATGAGAGTTTGCAAGAGATTCATCAATTACTCACAGGTGATTCAATTCAGTTGCCGATGATTCAAACACCGCTAGCACAGAGAGATTTGCTCACTGCTAATCAACAGTTGCAGTCGATTTCGCTCGATCGGTTATTGGCTAGAATGATCCAGGCTTTTACGGTCGCGAGAGACACTTTTGTCATGGTAGAAAGTACTGGGACAGAGTTACAAGCAAAACTAACAGTCGATCGTCAAGCATTAATCGAGCTGCAACAGCTAGCGCAACAATTACAGGTATCTATCTCTCCGACACTCGTGGCTGCCCAAACTAATTTTACCAATCTTCAGTCACAAATCGATCGAGATCCATTAGGTGTCAATCTTCCCTCCACCCAAGATATCACTCTATTAATCAATCGTACCCGTCAGGAATTGGCAACACTGGTGAACCAACGGCAATGGCTTCAGACAGGATTTGTCACCGCTTGGCAACGACTCGCACAATTGAAACAACTAGAACGAGACTCGATCGCGGCTTATACGGAAAGTCAGGCTAAAATTATTCATAATTTACCGATTTTTCCGCCATTACCAGCCGAAGATACGATCGAACTCGAACAATGGTTGGTGCGATTGGAAGCTAAATATCGAGCGGGGACAATTTCCTCCATCCAGGTAGGATTGACGAATTGGCTAAGCAAAATTGCCGCCTACACAGTTGCGGCTGAGTCTGCGCTTATCGCTAATCGCCTACCCTTAGATACCAGACAGGAGTTGCGAGGGCGATTGGATGCACTCATAGCCAAGGCTCTAGCCAAGGGAAAGGCGGAAGATCCTAGTTTGGCAGATTTAGCAACCCAGGCGCGTCAGATCCTCTACAGTAGCCCTACGGCGTTAGAAACGGGGATAAATTTGGTAGAGAGATACCAGCAATACTTAGAGCGACAATTGGCGTGTTAATTTTCTTTGTGACGGAGAATTTGAGAATTAGCGATCGTGATATAGCTAGAGATAGATTTGATACTTTATTTTAATGATGACTATAACTGAATCGATCGAGCAACCTAAGTTTAAATTATGGTTGGCGGCAATTAAACCACCTATGTATACTGTTGCGGTTATTCCAATTACAGTGGGATCTGCTGTTGCTTATGCGGAGAGTCACATAATTAACCTCAACATTTTGGTGACTTTTATTTTATCAGCAATTTCGATTATTGCTTGGCTCAATATCAGTAACGATGTATTCGATAGTGATACGGGTATTGATATAAATAAAGCCGAATCGGTAGTTAATTTGACAGGTAATCGGAACTTAATGTTCTGGCTTGCTAATCTATCTCTATGCCTGGGAATTTCGGGGATTGTAGCGATTTCCTGGTGGCAACAAGATCTGACTGTGATTGCGATTGTTTTACTCTGTTGTTTTCTCGGCTATACTTACCAAGGCCCACCGTTTCGATTAGGCTATCAGGGTTTAGGCGAAATTATTTGTTTCGTTTGTTTTGGTCCACTAGCTCTGAGTGCCGCTTATTATAGTCAGACTCAAACTTGGTCGATCGTTAATTTGATTGCTTCTTTAATTATTGGTATTTCTACAAGTTTAATCTTATTTTGTTCGCATTTTCATCAAGTGAAAGACGATCTAGCTGCTGGTAAATTGTCGCCAATCGTCAGAATCGGCACGAAAATGGGTGCAAGCATTTTGCAGTGGAGTACTGTAAGTATTTACTTATTAACGATCGTTGGTGTCTTTTGTGGTTTATTTCCGATCGCGACCTTACTGATATTTTTGAGCTTACCACTAGCATTCAAGTTAACTAAATTTGTCTGGGAATATCACGATCTACCCGATCGCATTCGTACTTGTAAATATCTCGCGGTACGGTTACAGTTCGTGAGCGGTTTATTATTAGCTTTAGGATTTTGCGTGGGAAGTTAAATTACTGCCATCTAGACTGCTGAGATAATTTCATCGTAGTTTGTATTGCAGTACAACAGTTCCCAAGGGATTTGCTAAAATTAAGTTTGGATAGCAGAGAGAAATTTTATGACCGCAGTAATTCTCGACTCCACCGCTAACAGAGCCACCAAACCCGAAATCTTCTACCCTAGTTCTGACGGAGAACCATTGGCTGAATCTTACGATCATTTATATGTCATCATGACTACCCTGGCGATGCTCCTGGCTCACCTCAAAGGTCAACAAGCGACGGTCTTAGCTGACCAATTTTTGTACTATGCTCAGGGATTTCCGCGTTTGCGAGTCGCGCCTGATGTAATGGTAATTTTTGGAGTGGAACCAGGCGGACGAGATAATTACAAAATTTGGGAAGAAGGTCAAGTACCGTCAGTGATATTTGAAATGACTTCTCCCGGTACTCGCAGTAGAGATGATCTGGAAAAGAAACATCTATATGAAAGTTTAGGTGTGACCGAATATTGGCAATTCGACCCACGCGGCGAATGGATTCCCGAAAAGCTGCGGGGATATCGGTTGCAAGGGGAGGAAGAACCAGTTTATGTCCCAATAACTACCGATCGCAGCGAGGTATTGCAACTTCGTTTAGCGGTAGAAGGCAAAATTATTGCCTTTTATCGGTTAGACGATAATACAAAATTATTGCCGTTAGCGGAATTAAATATTGCACTAGAGCAGCAGATCGAACAAACTGAGGCAGAAGCTCAACGTGCCGAGGCAGAAGCTCAACGTGCCGATCGAGAGGCGCAAAGAGCAAAAGAACTAGAAGCCCAAATAGCTCTGTATAAACAGCAATTTGGTGAACTGCCACCTGATTAAAGCTTAGTCATTGTCACGTGCGTTGAAGACTGCGTATGCTGCGCGTAGTAGCTCGATTTCTAGGACAGGTCGATCTGGGATAAGAGGTAGGTGGAGGAGATGAGACACCGATTAAAAGGATCTCAAATGGGTTCTATATGGCACGAATTGACAATAGAGTAATTCAAAAGCTAAGTTGTAGATAACTGAGATCTGGTAATTTGGGGATAATTCCACCAGGATTGAGGGGAAACAGATTGGTATAATAATCTTGAATAATTGTCGAAAAATTGCAAGTAGCCGCGATACCCGGTAGATGATAAATCTCGCGCACATAAGTTTGCAGATGGGGATAATCTTGAATCCGCTGCTGGTTGCATTTGAATAAAGTGTGGTAGACCAAATCGAACCGAATCAGTGTCGTAAATAATCGCACATCTGCCAGTGTGAGCGCATCACCACAGAGATAACGTTGATTTGATAGTAAATTGTTGACTCGATCGAGTGTGGCAAATAACTCAGTATATGCTAGGTCGTAAGCAGCCTGTGTTTGGGCAAAACCACAGCGGTAAACACCGTTATTAACTGTTTGATAGATTGTTTCATTCCACTCATCGATCGAGCCTTGTAGCTCATTTGGATAGAGATCTAAATCGGGCTGGGTGGAGTATAGATTGAATTCCGAATTTAAAATCTCAATAATTTCCGCACTTTCATTATTGACGATCGTGTATGTCTGGTTGTCCC
The DNA here is from genome assembly GCA_031425415.1 of Chamaesiphon sp. VAR_61_metabat_425. Lineage (GTDB taxonomy): Bacteria > Cyanobacteriota > Cyanobacteriia > Cyanobacteriales > Chamaesiphonaceae > Chamaesiphon. Next base: position 5,964 of record JANPJH010000014.1, read on the forward strand.
ATAACATTGGCACTGTCGATCTGCCGTCGTAACCCTGTTTGGCATATTGATATAATTCTGCCAGTGTTTGACAGCCATGTTCGGGTGCAGGTAAACGCCAGCCACCTACATTGGGATCGGCTGCTAAAATTACCACATCGATCGCCGACTCTAACCCCTTTAATGCCCGAACTACCAACGTTCGGTGCGCCCACGGACAACTCCAACCCACATATAATCGATAGCGGTTTGCGGCTGGAGGGTAATTACTCTCACCCGTGCTACTAATCCGGTGTCTAAACTCACTTTGCGGACGTTGATATTCACCGCGATCGTTTGGGGGCGCAAGTTTTGCCATCATCACTTGCCACATCTGCGTCCAAATCGATCTACCGATCTTCACGATCCAGCCCGGTGGAATTGTTTTAGTCACAATCTATAATTTTTTGTCATCACGTAAAGTGTAAAGGATTAGCAAGAAAAATAACCCTATTCCGGCGAGATACTTAACGGGACTGGGAATTACATTTTGGGGTGAAAAGAAACCTTCGATCGCTCCGGCAATCAACAGCATGGGCACGATCCCCATCACCAGTTGTGCGGCTTGTAAACCATAGATTCTCAGCGCGTCGCGCCGTCGATATCGACCGGGAAATAACAATCCCCGCGCAATTAATAGTCCGGCACCACCGGCAATAAAAATTGCGGGTAATTCTAACGCACCGTGGGGAAAAATAAACGCCCAAAATGGATATGCCAAACCATTTTGTCCGACTAATGTCGCTACAGCCCCAATTAATAATCCATTGTAGAATAGGGCATAAATCGTCCATAGCCCCGCCATAATTCCGCCACCTACCATCCGAAAAGCAACGGTGAGATTGTTGATGGCAATACTACTAGCGGCAAAGGGTTCTGTCCCGATAATTGAACCCATCCATAGCTGATGTCGATCGCGTACTTGCTCGATCGTGCCCTGTGGTACAACTAGAGACATAAAGCTGGCATCTTGCCATGCAAACCACCAAGCAATCAGCGCACCACCTAAAAATAGCCCAAAGGCGATCGCGGTATATCCCCACGTTTGCCGCAATACCAGCGGTAATTCCCATAGGTAGAAATCGACCATCCCCTGCACCTCTTGTCGTCTAGAGCCACGATAGATTTGACTATAGCCGCGAGTTGTCAGAGCTTGAAGCTCTTGAACGATTGTTTGGCCGATTTGATTGGTATTTGCCCTTGCCAAATCTGCGGCTACCGATCGATATAAGCTTGCCAGTGTGCCGATTTCTTTGGCATTTAAGGTCTTAATTCCGCGCTTTTCTGCTCGCACTAGCAAGCTGTCTAGTTCCTGCCACTTGGCTTCACGTCGAGCAATCCAGCGTTGAATGTTCACTTTACAGTATCCCAAACAAATGTAAAGGACCACGACCAGTGATCAATTCGACAACTATGCCGATAAAGCCCAGCATGGCGAGGCGACCGTTCCAGATTTCCGCCGCATTGGTCAGACCCCATTCCCATTGCTCTTGGGGATACATTTTGATTTTCTTCTTCATCTGGGTTACTTGGGCGATATCCAGACTGGGAGCCGCCGCCGCTCTAAGCACGAGATCTACTAGTGCTTGGATGAAGATCGGGTTGGTATCTAATGCCGGAACTCGGTTAAAGGTATGAATACCAGCTTCTTCGGCTAGTTCGCGATACTCGATATCGATTTCTTCGAGGGTTTCGATGTGCTCGGAGACAAAACTAATCGGCACGACAACTAAATCGGTAATGCCTCTTTCAGCTAGTCCAACGATCGCATCTTCAGTATAGGGCTGAAGCCACTCAATCGGCCCAACCTTGCTTTGATATGCCAGCGAATAATCATTACTCCGTCCCAACGTCTGCATGATTACCTTGGTACAGTCTTCAATCTCTGTTTGATAGGGATCTCCAGCTTCCTCAACATAGCTCACAGGAACGCCATGAGCACTGAAAAAGACATGTGCTCGATCGGGATCGGGGCATTTATCGATCTCATTAGCAATGAGTCCGGTCATTGCTTGGAGATAACCAGGCTCTTTATACCAATCAGCAATCACGGTATATTGGGGCGGTTGAAGCTGAGGATTTTCTCGCCAAATTTTTTCGATTAACCGGAAACTAGAACCACTAGTACTGATCGAAAACTGAGGGTATAGGGGCAAAATTACTAGCTGTTCGATCTCATCTCGCTTAATTTCGGCGAGTGCATCTTCAGTGAATGGGTGCCAGTAGCGCATTCCAACATAGACTTTCGCATCTTCACCCTGAAGTCGCAATTGGGTTTCGATCGCCCGTGCTTGGTCGTCAGTAATCCGCCGCAGAGGAGAACCACCACCAATTTTCTCATAATTAGCTTGAGATTTCTTTGCCCGTGAGGTTGAGATAATCCACGCTAGCGGCTTTTGGAGTGCTGCAATCGGAATCCGAATAATTTCGGGGTCGGAAAACAGGTTAAATAAGAACGGACGCACATCCGATAATTGTTCCGGTCCACCCAAATTCAGTAGTAAAACCCCTAAACGACCCATAACGGTTCCGCTTTCCCAGTATGTTGCAAATTCTTCACCAATTTTAACAATTATCTGGTTTTATTGCTATAGATTTGCAACTCTAAAGATATTAAATTCAATTAACAGCTAATGGGGACAATTTTCAGAACTTGGAGCTATCAATACCAATGGTTATATGATGGGATCTCGCGGGTAGCGGCACTTGTAGTTGGGGGCGAGGGCAGATTTCGGCGGTTGGCGTTGACTGGAGTCTCGATCGATTCTCATGCCAAGATTCTGGATTTGTGTTGTGGGAGCGGTCAAGTTACTGCCATACTCTTGGAATATTCCGATGATGTGACAGGTTTGGATGTTTCGCCACTTTCACTCAGTCGCTGTCGGCGCAATGTCCCTCAGGCAAAATATGTCGAAGCGTTAGCCGAAGATTTGCCATTTGATGACGGGGAGTTTGATTTGGTGCATACGAGTGCAGCGATGCATGAAATGACCCGATCGCAATTAGAACAAATTTTCGCTCAAGTTTATCGCGTATTAAAACCCGGTGGCACATTTACTTTGATCGACTTTCATCAACCAACTAATCCCTTATTTATCCCTGGGTTAGCAATCTTTTTTTGGCTGTTTGAAACTGACTCAGCTTGGAAATTAATTGAAACAGATTTGGTAACAATGTTGAAAGTTGTAGGCTTTAAAATTGATCGGTGTCCCACTCTCTATGCGGGCGGAAGTTTACAGGTAATTCAAGCCCAAAAATAGTCTTTAATAATCCAACTATTCTATCTAATTCAGATTGTGCATTATACCTCGATCTTTCACTAGCTGAAGATCGAGGTATAACGATCTCCTGACCAAAAAATTGGATGCCAAATTTTATGCCTAAGCTCCGGCATAGCCAAAACAGCGACGAATAGGTCGCGTCGTAACGGTCTCTTTGGCTGGAACTAAACCAGCATTAACACCATAATTGCCTGAAATTGATCGCTCATGCAGATGTTTTTTAGCTAGATTAAAAGCACTCCAAATCGCCACATAGATATCTTCTTGATAACAGTCTAAATTTGGAGACCGATCGATCTTCACAACTCGGTCGGCTAATGTCATAGCGATCTGGATCTGATAACAACCTTCTGGATGAACTGCGGGAGCCTTGATATTTACTTGGCAGGCAGTAATGTATCGATATTCCTGGCGGAGTCGGGTAACTTGCTCGTGAATATTTGCAGTTACAGAATCAGGGAGATCTCGCAGTTCAATCAAGCCTGACAGATCGGTTTTAGACAGGAGGTTAGTAGTTTGCATCGATTTTTCGCTCTGATAGATGTTGATATTGTTAGATTTCCATCTAGATCTCGAACAAAACCACATCCTCTCAGAATCGTTACAAAAATTTAGGTAGTTTTCTCAAGCTCGTATTTGTAAGTGAAGTGTCCCAACCTGCTTCGCGAGGAAGGGGAATTCCGCTGAATCCGTTAAATAATTTACACCGCTCAGGACTGGGCTTTCCGTTCTAATCCGAACCCAACTAGATTGATGATAGTCGGGACTTCACCTGGTTGAGGACGTTGATAAGTTACAATCGTTCTCAGTCGTAAATCGGAGGCGATCAGGCGAATCTGATCGACTGCTACCGATCGACTATAGTATGTAGTCATTTCCAATGCCTGGCGACTGGGGAGATAGGTAAAGCGTCCAGTAATTGCACCTGTCTCCGAATAGCCTTCATCTCGCACATATAAACCCCCGATCGCCTCTGGACTATCCAGGATTTCAGCCGCTAGGGGCGAAGCAGGTGCTTGTGGATCGATCGGAAGTAGGTGAGGTGCGATAATCGTTTGTTCGGGAACGAATAGAGCTTGGAGTTGCATCGAAACTTGTTCCCCTTTCTCAGAAACTGTGTCGAAATCAATGCTAAATCCGGGACATAGATCGAGAGCACTTTCTCCAGACAGACACCCCACGGGCAAGAAGGTTGAAGAAATTTGGTGTTTTTCGGCTGGCTTTAATGCCGCCACATTAAATTCTGTATACGACCTTTCTACTTCATTTTGAAGTGGGTAATGATATGTGCGTTCGGTTTTCCAGGTGCCCACACAAGCTGCAAAAAAGTCCTGAATTTCTAGCATTTTTCTGGCGATCGCAATTTAAATTTCGACGAGAACTCCAGATGATGATTGCTGGCTCCCAACTGCGATTGTCTCATAATTGGGTTTATACGTCACAATTGTTCGCAAAAGTTAAATAATTCAGCAATAATCAATAAATAGCAATCTATTACCTAATATTAAGTAAAGCTATTTTGAGGATACTAAGATGGAGCCGATCCAACAACAAATTACGACCTTGGCGCACAAAGTCGATTTGGTATACGAAATTCTCGATCGCTTGTACCATAATGTTGCCGAAAATGCGGATAGCCAGATAGTGAGCAGTGAAGAAGCCTCGCCAAAAAGCTCTCGCAACTATGATGAATTGAATAGGTTTGAGAGTGGATCTCAACGGCATAACCGCGCGGAGATGGGAAATTATCGCCGTAATGGATACCCAGATCTCTCGAACAGTGCAAGTGACCGCCAAGATTCTGCAGACTGGGTAATTGCTCAGCAAGATATCCTCATCGATAGCAGCGGTGTTGAAATTAGCCATCATCAAATCAAAGAGCAAGATTTGTCTCCTCAAGTCCAGATTCAGCGATTGACAGCACAACTGACTGCTGCTTACAATCGCATTGCCGCCCTCGAAGAACAGTTATTAGCTAAGCGGTGGAAATAGAGGTTAAATGTTGGCAGATAGAAAGTTGACACTTAGAAGTTATCTCAGCCAATTAGTAGATATGATGTATTGTCTGAAGCTTTTTACTACTAGTCGAGATCGAAGTAATGTTTAGTAATATTAGCTATCAGTTTTTGTGTGTCAAATGGGAATAATAAATTGAGGTTAAGTGTTCTGACATGACTGCGGGAGATAGCAGCCATCTCGAACACTCTTTCGCTACCATTTTATACAAGAAATAAAATATATCTAGACGACCCTGATGAAAAAACAACTTTTAGTTACTGGTGGTGCTGGTTATATTGGCTCTCATACCATCAAACAATTGGGTGAAGCTGGGTATGACATCGTAGTATATGATAATTTATCGACAGGTGTTGTCGGTGCTTTAACTTATGGCGAACTGGCTTTGGGCGATTTAGCCGATCGAGAGCAATTAACTCAAGTCTTTAGTCAATCCAAATTTGACGCTGTTTTACACTTTGCGGCAAGTATTTCAGTGCCCGAATCAGTAATCCATCCCCTCGCTTATTACAGCAACAATACGGCCAATACCCTAAATTTGCTCCAGTGTTGTCAGACATTTGGTGTGAACAAATTTATTTTCTCCAGTACTGCGGCTGTCTACGGACAACCAGAAGTCAATCCAATTACCGAAGATACACTCCCGCAGCCGCTTAACCCCTACGGTAGTTCCAAGCTGATGAGCGAACGCTTGATTCGAGATTATGCCGCAGCTTCTGGGTTAAAGTACATCATCCTGCGCTACTTCAATGTCGCCGGGGCTGAAATTGGCGGCAGCTTGGGACAATCAGGCAAAAAAGCCAGCCACCTGATTAAAGTTACCTGTGATGCGGCATTAGGTCGTCGTCCATCGGTTGAGGTGTTTGGGACAGATTTTGACACTCCAGATGGGACGGGAATTCGAGATTACATTCATGTTGACGATCTCGCTAGAGCGCATGTAGATGCGTTAGCTTATTTAGGCAGTGGTGGAGACAGTCAACTCTTAAACTGTGGCTACGGTCAGGGGTACAGTGTTCGTCAAGTCATCGAAAAGGTGAAAGAGATTTCGGGCAATGATTTCCCCGTAATTGAGAGCGAACGTCGTGCTGGAGATCCGGCTTGTGTAATTGCTGCGGCGGAGCGGATTACCCAGATTCTCGGTTGGCAACCTCGCTACAACAACCTCGATACGATTATCCGGACTGCTTTAGACTGGGAACAGAAGTTAACCGCTGACTCATTACCAGTTCAACAGTTAGTCAGTACTGGATTGAACTAACCTCGAATCGCACTGCCAGAGCATCTGAAAAAGCCTATCTAGTTATGACTAGATAGGCTGAAATGTGGTGACTACCTACTAGAGGTTACGCCAACGATATTGAAAATTAATTTAGAATAAACCCAGCGTTAAAGACGTATCGATCGGTAGAGTTGCGCCGATCCCCAAATAGATGGTAAACACAGTTCCAAACAAGAATACTGCCATGGCAATCGGCCGACGGAAAGGATTTTGGAATTTGTTGACACTTTCTAAGAATGGGATAGTCAATAGACCTAATGGTACGCCAGCCATACAAGCAATACCCAAAAGTTTATTAGGTAATACGCGCAAGAGTTGGAATACGGGCCACAGGTACCATTCAGGTAAGATTTCTAGTGGTGTCGCAAAAGGATTTGCGGGTTCGCCAACTAGTGCAGGATCGAGAATTGCCAAGGCTGTACAGCAACCAATCGTGCCAAAAATCACGACAGGGAAGATGTAGAGCAGATCGTTGGGCCAAGCGGGTTCGCCATAATAGTTATGGCCCATACCTTGAGCTAGTTTAGCTCTTAATGCTGGATCGGAAAGATCTGGTTTCTTGAGGGTTGACATAGTAAGTAATGACGTAAATTTTAGTTGTCTAGTGATTTTGCAACTAGGAATAATTGAGAGACTAAGAGATTTCTCCCCTAATCTCTAATCCCTATTCCCTATCCCCTAATTTACAAAGGACCAGAGATACCTTGTTTGCGAATCATGATGAAGTGTAACAGCATGAAGACAGCAATAAACCAAGGTAATACAAAAGTGTGCAAACTGTAATAACGGGTCAGAGTTGCTTGACCGACGCTAGAACCACCCCGGAGTAGGTCAGCCATTGCTACACCAACGACAGGAATCGCTTCAGGCACGCCCGATACGATTTTGACTGCCCAGTAACCGATCTGATCCCAAGGCAGGGAATAGCCAGTTACACCAAAACTGACAGTGATAACGGCGAGAATTACGCCAGTGATCCAGGTGAGTTCGCGGGGATTTTTGAAACCACCAGTGAGATACACGCGGAAAGTGTGGAGGATCATCATCAGTACCATCATGCTGGCACTCCAGCGATGGATCGAACGAATCAGCCAACCAAAGTTAACTTCCGTCATGATCTTCTGAACTGAGGTGAAAGCCTCAGCTACAGTAGGCTCATAGTAAAACGTCATTGCAAAGCCAGTGGCAAATTGAATGACAAAGCATACCAACGTGATTCCACCGAGGCAGTAGAAGATATTAACGTGAGGTGGAACGTACTTACTGGCAATATCATCAGAAATTGCCTGGATTTCTAAGCGTTCGTCAAACCATTTGAAGGTTTTACTATTTGTAACTTGCTTGGTAAACATTGACGGGTGCCGTGCTTCTCTCTAATGTCGTGTTATAAATTATAGCGTCAGTAGGATATAGATCCCAGTGACTAGATAATGGCGATCGAGGTAGGGTAACTATCTGAACCAAACATGCCCAAAATTAGTTAACTTTAGTAATATCTGATAGATAATTATTAAAACCCTATACAAAATTTAACACACCTATACAGGAGAGTGGTCGCGATCGTGCAAGCAAGTTTTTGGTTTGGTTGGATTTTGAGTTTACAAGTGGCTCTATTTTGGCTGTGGGGAATGCCTACAGCCGCTGCCTTTACGTCGGAGCAACAATTAGTACTGCAAGCTTGGCGGACGATCAATCAAGCTTATTATGATGGTAGCTTTAATCATCAAAATTGGTGGCTAACACGCGATCGCACGCTCAAACAGGCAATTCCTAATGAGGAAGCGGCCTATCAGGCAATTACCAAAATGATTGCAACGCTCGACGAACCATTTACTCGGCTATTACGCCCAGAACAATATCGCAGTCTTCAGGTCAATACGGCTGGTGAACTGTCGGGAGTGGGCTTACAAATCGGCATGAAGGCAGATAGTAAAGCGATCGAAGTAATTGCCCCAATCGCTGGTTCTCCAGCGGCTAAAGCGGGGATTTTACCCCGCGACGTGATTACTCAAATTGATGCCACCCCCACTTCGGAATTGACGCTCGATACTGCGGCACTGAAAATGCGTGGGGTGGCGGGTACTAATGTCAGTCTGATCGTTCAAACGGCTGATAAATCGCCGCGTGAGGTAATTTTAGTCCGGCAAAAAATCGAACTTAATCCTGTCACCGCCGAACTTCACACCGAAAATGGTCGGAAAATTGGCTATTTAAGATTGGCTCAATTTAGTGCTAAAGCCACCCAGGAATTGGGCGATAGGATCGCCACCCTTAAACAACAAGGGGCGACAGCGTATATTCTCGATCTCCGTAACAATCCTGGTGGTTTACTCCAAGCTGGAGTCGAAATCGCCCGCCAATGGCTCAATGACGGGACGATTGTCTATACTGTCGATCGCCAAGGGGCAATTGATTCCTTCGATGCCAATGGTACAGCTCTCTCCGATGCTCCGTTGGTAGTGCTGGTAAATGAAGGAACTGCTAGTGCCAGTGAAATCCTCGCCGGAGCTTTACAAGATAACGGACGCGCTACCCTAATCGGCACTAAAACGTTTGGGAAAGGCTTGATTCAATCTCTGTTCGATCTTCCCAATGGTAGCGGTTTAGCCGTAACAGTGGCTAAATACGAAACACCCAACCATCACGACATCCACAAACTTGGTATTACCCCTGACAAGTTTGTTCCTACGCCAGAAATCACGTTAGAGCTTGCGGCGACGGAACAGGATACGCAGTATATAGCTGCAGTGAAGGAGTTAGGGGACAGGGGTTAGTAACGCAAGTTGCTAGGGAGATTAACCACAAAAGACCCGATTGCCAATTCCACGTTATTGTTAGAGAAAACGATCGAGTGAAATTTATGGATGCTAAGAGCTTACAAGAACGGGTAGCCCAAGTCGAAGGCAAGCGGGAATTACTGCTTAAATTACAAGCAGATCCTAATCTGGGTGTGCTGTCATTGGATGTCAGTCAAGCTTTAATTGAAATGGATGACTTGATGATGGAGTTTCGGAAGACTTTTCCTAGTGGGGTTGTGGAAGAACCGATCGGCTAGAATTGGAGGGGCGCAATTTTGGAGTGCCACTAACTAGGCTGAGATCGAAACATCACAATGATTTCTACAAGGAGATAGTATGGCACGGGTAATGATAGTCGGAGCAGGTGGAGTTGGGAATGTAGTTGCACATAAGTGTGCTGCACAAGCCGAGTTTTCCGAGATTTTACTGGCGAGTCGGACTGTCGAAAAATGCGATCGCATTGCCGAGCAGATTGATTCGCCGAAAGTGACAACCGCCCCACTCGATGCCGATACTGCGGCAAATACGGTTAGACTAATTCGCGAATTTCGTCCCGATATCTTGATTAATGTGGCATTGCCTTATCAAGATTTGGCATTGATGGATGCTTGCCTAGAAACCGGAATTGACTATATCGACACGGCTAACTATGAGCCGCCAGATGTGGCAAAGTTTGAATATAGCTGGCAGTGGAAATATCACGATCGATATAAAGATGCTGGATTAACCGCAATTCTCGGCTGTGGTTTCGATCCTGGCGTAACCGGCGTATTTACGGCTTACGCCTTGAAGCACTATTTCGATGAGATTCACTACCTCGATATTATCGATTGCAACGATGGCAATCATGGCAAGGCATTTGCCACTAATTTTAATCCCGAAATTAACATTCGAGAAATTACCCAACCCGGGCGATATTACGAGAACGGCGCGTGGGTAGAAATCCCCGCCTTATCGATTCATCATCCCGTTCCCTATCCCGAAATTGGCGATCGGGAGTCATATTTGCTCTACCATGAAGAGCTAGAATCCCTAGTTAAACATATTCCTACCCTCAAACGGGCGCGGTTTTGGATGACTTTTTCCCAGAACTATATCAATCATCTCCAAGTATTGCAAAATATCGGCATGACCCGGATCGATCCGATCGATTATGAGGGTACTCCCATTGTCCCGCTCAAGTTCCTTAAAGCTCTCCTGCCCGAACCATCTTCCCTCGCCACAAATTATACCGGACAAACATCGATCGGTTGTCATATTAGCGGGATTAAAGATGGCGTAGAGCGCAAATATTATGTCTACAATAACTGCGATCATGCCGCATCATTTGCTGAAGTCGGATCGCAAGCCATTTCTTATACAACTGGCGTTCCAGCCGTAATTGGCGCGCTCATGATCGTCAAAGGACTCTGGAAACAGCCAGGAGTATTTAATGTCGAACAGTGCGATCCCGATCCGTTTATGGAGTTACTCGGCCCGATGGGTTTACCGTGGCATGAAGTGATGGATCAACCATCCCCATTAGAGGATAAATAGTCATGACATCAACCATTTATCCGACCATTCCATCACCTTGCTTCGTGTTGGAAACCACACTACTCGATCGAAATTTGGCTGTTTTTGATCGCTTGCAACGGGAGGCCCCGATTCGCGTATTACTTGCCCTCAAGGCTTTCGCGCTCTTTCATAGCTTTCCCCAAATTCACAAAACCCTTTCTGGTGCGTCAGCTAGTTCGCTCTGGGAAGCGCGACTAATCGCCGAAGAATTTGGCAGCGATGTTCATGTCTATGCTCCAGCTTATCGAGCCGAAGATCTGCCAGAAATCATCAAGATTGCTTCCCATCTGACTTTTAATTCGATCGGTCAGTGGCAAAGATTTAGTCCCCAGATCGCTGCCGCTACGAGTAATCAACCCTCTGTGGGCGTGAGAATCAATCCGGGGTATTCACCAGTCCAAACTGCCCTCTATAACCCTTGTATGCCCTCTACGCGGTTGGGGATTTCGCCGGAGCAATTGGGTGATACCTTACCAGCGGGTATCGATGGCTTTTTATCTCACAATTTATGTGAGAGTGACTCCTACGCCCTCGAAAAAACCCTCGCCAATATCGAACACTTATTCGGTCAATTTCTCCCCCAACTCAAGTGGTTAAACTTGGGCGGCGGTCATCTGATGACGAGTAAGGATTATAATGTTGCACACGCGATCGAAGTCTTAAAGGCCTTTCACGAGCGGCATCCACATCTAGAACTCTTGATGGAACCTGGTTCGGCAATTACGTGGCAAACGGGATTTTTGCTCGGTACCATTCTCGATATCATTCCCACCGCAGATCTGACGAATGTGATGTTAGATGTATCTTTTACTGCTCACATGCCCGATTGCTTGGAAATGCCCTACAAGCCAGTAATTCGGGGCGCACACGATCCGCAGCCCGGTGAGAAGATCTATCGGATGGGTGGTGCGAGTTGTTTGGCGGGTGATTTTCTGGGTGACTATGCTTTCGAGCAAGAGTTAGCAGTTGGCGATCGATTAATCTTTGAAGATATGATGCACTACACGATGGTTAAAACTTCGATGTTTAACGGGGTGGTGCATCCATCAATTGGGGCGATCGATCGAGATGGAAATTTCACGCTCTGGCGTAAGTTTGGCTATGAAGACTATCGATCAAGAATGGGCTAAATTATTGCACCCGTAAGGTTTAGTTAATCCATTAACGTATCAACAACTACGCTCCAGGATTTAGAGTTACCACCCTTGGAAACTTTCATCCTGGTAAGTTGTTGAGGTTTGCAAACCTTTCTCTAGTATATCCGGAGCAGATAGGTGACTAGATGTGATTTGCACCCTACAATTTGGCATGTTGTGTCACAAAATAGATTCGCGCTCTTCAAACTAATTTTGCTGAATAAATAGATCTAAAATATTCATGGACAAAGGCTAATAATTAGAAGATAATTCTCGACTGAAAAAATGAATACTCAGACAGTTTCTGCTAATCTTTGGCAATCTAAGCCCTGGTGGTGCCAACCCTGGACAATTATCCTGACTGGGGTTGTTATAATTGCTGGAAGCTGGTTAGTGCTTAAAAGTCTCTGGTTAACCTTGCCGCTAACTTTGGCAATCGTGATTTGGTGGACTTATTTTTTAGTAGTTCTACCGCGACTACTGCTGAAATTGAGCCAAGCAGAGCCAAAATCTAACATCTGATGCAAATGTTCGACAGCGTAACCAGACTGTCTGCCCAGCAAATTCTCTAAAATACTCATAACTGCACTAAATTTGCCGCATTTATGTCATCAACAGCCCCAAAACTCCCTAGAGTTAACTCCGTCTTCAAACAACTGATGTCCATTCACTGGTGGATGGCAGCGTGCTACCTAATTTTATTACCGAGCGGCCAGATTATGGCAGAACTCGATCGCGAAGTCAGCTTCCGCGAACTTTTATACGCTGCTCACAAATCTCTTGGTGTGCTGGTGATATTTCTCCTTGGTTGGCGTGTTTATTGGTTGGTGAGAGTTTGGGGACGCAAATATCGCCACCATTTACCTAAATTTACGCATAAGTGGTATTTCACCACTGCACTACATACCTTGCTATACATGCTGATGTGGGCAGTACCACTATCGGGTTATTGGCTCTCCAACTCCTTTAAAGCCAATAATGTCAGTTTGTTTGGGTTGCCCATGCCAGATTTATTTCCGGTTAGTCGAGAAGCTTTAAGCCAAGCTAGATTGGCACATAGCAACACAGGTAAAATCTTTTTCGTCATGATTGCGATCCACCTGATCTGCCAGCACAAAGTTGTCAAAGCTAATTGGCGGAGATTTGTCGATCGAGTGCAACAGTTGCGGCTCTCTAAAAGCTAGGCTGCACCAACGAATCGATTGATCCCGAACTCATGTTAATCCCGATCCTCACCATCTTGTTCGCGCTGTTTCAATAACTCAATCCCCCAAGAAGTGCCGATCCGAGTGGCTCCAGCGAGAATTAATTCTACAGCTTGGTCGTGAGTTCGGATTCCTCCAGCCGCTTTGATGCCGATTTGGTCTTTCGTTAGATCCTTGAGCATTCGCACATCCGCCACTGTCGCTGCGCCACACCATCCTGTCCCAGTTTTCAACATCCGTGCGCCAGCTTCCATACAAATTTGCGCCGCAATTAATTGTTCTGGTGGAGTTAAGAGCGACAGCTCTAAAATAGCCTTCACCGCTTGTCCGGTGGATTCACAGATTTGGGCGATTTCCCGATGGACATCATCGATTTTTCCGGCTTTAAGCCACCCAATATTAATTACGACATCCAACTCCTGGGCACCATTTTCGACAGCTTCCTGCGCCTCGTATAGCTTGCTCTCGGAGGTAATTGCCCCAGTGGGAAAACCAATCACCGTACAAATCTGGGGCGGTTTTTGGTGTAATAGAGCCGTAACTTGCCGAACATAGCAAGGATTCACACATACTGTGGCAAATCCATACCTGTCAGCTTCCGCACACCATTGTTCTACCATTGCGGGAGTCGCTGCGGCACTGAGGAGGGAATGATCGATAAATGGGGCAATATCGATATTCGATTGTTTTCTGGGCATGTTGGAGATGATGGGATGCATCATCGATCGACTAGTGCTATCCATTCTACCTGTGCGGCAGTAGCTACGGCACTGCCTAAGTTAAAGTGTGACCATCCTCACAACTTCCTCACATGAGTCTGGTTTAATGATAGTGGGTGATAGTTGTGGCTTTCTAGGCTGTATTTAGGTATTTTGAGGTGACTTGATACCCAGGCGCATTGCACATCCAAGTCGATTTAGCTATTAATCCCTTTAGAATCAGCGGAATCTCAGTCAATGAATATTCAAGATATCTGGAACAGCGCGCTTCATTTCGTCGGTCAAGCTTGGTGGGTAAAAATCACCACGGAGTTACCCCATTGCACTTATTATTTTGGACCCTTTGCAACCACGATCGATGCTGATGCCTCAAAATGTGGCTATGTCGAGGATTTAGAGAGTGAGTTGGCGCAAGGTATTCATGTCTCGATCGAACGCTGCAAGCCAGTTCAGTTAACCATCGATTATGAATTAAATTAGGCGATAAATTCTGCTCGATCGGGATTTATCTGGAAAATTTATCATTAAGTAATAGCTACATACGGCTTGATGTCATCCGATCGATACTTGCTAAAAATCGCTTTTAACGCAACGATCTAGTTATCGGAGATCGGGGAGACGACAGCAATGGCATCGGAAAGTAGGTCTGGACAATCAAAATCCTCAGCCAGCGAAGATAATATCGATCAACTGCAACAACAGTATCTGTTTCCGATTGTTGGGATTGGGGCTTCGGCGGGTGGACTAGATGCTTTTACCCAGCTACTGTCTCATCTATCGATCGAGACAGGGATGGCCTACGTCCTGATTCAGCACCTAGATCCGCAACATAAAAGTTTGTTGACGGAAATTTTGGCACGAACGACACAAATGCCGGTCACAGAGACGATCGATGGCACAGAAATCAAGCCAAATCATGTTTATGTGATCCCGCCCAATACGAAGATGATCCTCCTAAACGGGCGGCTCCAACTTTCACCCCGTGAGAAGACTAAGGGCGTATATCACCCAATCGATCTGTTCTTTCAATCGATCGCGACGGAGTGCCAGAGCCAATCGATCGGCGTAGTATTGTCTGGTGCGGATGGGGATGGATCGCTGGGACTCTCGGCGATTAAAGCCGTCGGCGGGGTTACTTTTGCTCAAGATCTCCCCTCATCCCAATTTGGGGGAATGCCCCAACACGCAGCAAATACCGGGCAAGTAGACTTCATTTTGCCACCCCAAGAGATTGCCCGCCAACTTAACGAAATTAGCCGCCAGTCTCACCAGTCGGCGCAAGGGGTGATGACGATCTCAGTGCCACCGCGTAGCGAACCAGTGGCGACCCCCATCGAATCTCTCGACCCACTTTCGCAAATCTTTGAGTTATTAAAGCTCCACAAGGGTGTTGATTTTGCCAGCTATAAACATGCGACGATCGAGCGGCGGATGCAGCGGCGGATGTTACAGCTGGGGATGACTGGGCTAGCAGATTACCTGCTTTATCTGCGCGATAGTCCCACTGAAATCGAGACTCTGTATCAAAATCTCCTGATTAGTGTCACCAGTTTTTTCCGAGATCCAGAAGCATTTCGACTCCTGAAAGAGGGTGTATTGCCGCAGATCTTCCAAAGTCAATCGCCCAAGTCACCGATTCGGATTTGGCTGGCGGGATGCGCTACCGGAGAGGAAGTTTACTCTGTGGCTATTTGTCTATTGGAAGTGATGGCGGATCTGAAATCACAACGGCAGATTCAGATTTTCGCCACTGATGTGAATGCGATCTCGATCGAGATTGCCCGCGCGGGTACCTATCGAGAAAGTATCATGAAAGGTGTCTCCCCAGAACGCTTACGGCGGTTTTTTGTGCCTGTTGAAGGTGGTTATCAAATTAGCAAATCGGTGCGAGATTTATGTATATTTGCCAAACATGACATCTGTAGCGATCCCCCATTTTCGCGGCTAGATTTGATCGTTTGTCGGAATGTCCTAATTTATCTGGGAACGATGCTTCAGCGGAAGGTGATGCAGACACTGTATTATGGATTAAAGCCGACGGGATTTCTGATGTTGGGAACTTCCGAAACAACTGGTGGATTCAACGAACTATTCACACTATTTGTCCCGTCAGTACTGGCTGAGGGCAAGCCGTTCGACAAAAAATGTAAAATTTACAGCAAAAAATCGACATTAGTCTTGCCCAATCTAGACATCACCAGCCGTAGCGATCTGATTTACCCACCTCAGTTTCAGGAGTCGATCTCCGCTCCCACTCTTACCGAAACTGACATCCTAAAGATTGCTGATGACATCGTGTGGAAACGCCACGCCCCAGCAGGCGTAGTCGTCAACGACGATCTGGAAATTCTCCAATTTCGGGGTGATACTAGTCCCTATCTGAGTCCTGCTCCTGGTAAACCCAGCTTCAATCTCCTGCAAATGGCGAAGGTGAAACTGCGGATCGCCCTGCGGACGGCGATCCATCAAGCGAAAAAACTCGATCTCCCTGTCACCAAATCCGAACTAACTGAATCTGTCAAATTTGAAGTTATCCCCTTTCGGGTAAAAGAATTGGCAGATTCTCTTTCTGCGGAGGCAGACGCTTCGCGAACAGAGAGGCTTTTGCTAGGGCAAAGGCTTCGCCAACGCCAACGCTACTTGCTGATTTTGTTTGAGCCAATGACGCTGGTGGATCGCGGTGCCCAACCAAAAGTTATACCAAAGGCGAAGCAAACATCGCTCCAACAGGAAAACAGCCGCCTCAGACAAGAGCTAGCCGTCAGTCAAGATCATCTCCAAGCGATTATTGACGAGCAAGAAGCGACCAATCAGGATATTCGCGCAGTTAATGAGGAAATGCTCTCTAGCAATGAAGAGTTCCAAAGCACTAACGAGGAATTGGAGACAGCGAAAGAAGAGATTCAAGCAGCGAATGAGGAATTGAATACCGTGAATGAGGAACTTCGCAGTCGCAATCACGAAGCATCTCAACTCAATAACGACCTGATCAATATTCTCAGCAGCGTCCAACTGCCGATTTTGATCGTGGGAGTCGATCTCCACATTAGCCGATTTACATCCCTGGCAGCGCGAATATTTAATCTGATTCCCACCGATATCGGTCGATCGTTTAGCGACATTCGCCACACCCTAGATCTCCCCGATTTAGATCGATCGATCTTACACACGATCGATACCCTCACCATCTATCAGCAAGAGATCCAAGATCTGTCCGGGCACTGGTACAATCTGATCGTCAGGCCTTACAAAACTAGAGAAAATCAAATTGCCGGAGCCACAATTGTCCTGGTTGATGTGGATCGACTCAAGCAGAGCGAACAGAAGCTTCAATCAGCTCGTGATTATGCTGCGGCAATTGTTGAGGCAGTCTGGGAACCCCTCATCGTCTTCGATGACAATCTCCGAGCGGTGAGTGCCAATCGCGCTTTCTATCAGATGTTTAAGGTGACGGCGGCGCAGGTGGAAGGGCAACTGCTCGATGAACTAGGCAATGGACAATGGCAGATCCCTGGGTTGAAATCGCGGCTAGAGGATATTCTCGATCTCAACAGCCAGGTTGAAGATTTTGAAGTTGCCCATACCTTCGAGCCAATCGGGCAAAAGACAATACTGCTGAATGCTCGGCACATTTCTAATGCTGGTGAGGATACATTAATCTTACTGGCGATCGAAGATATCACCCACCGGAAGCAACTAGAAGCCGAACGCTTGGCAGCTCTAGCCCAAGAGCAAACCGCCCGCTCCGTCGCCGAAGCGGCCAACCTTGCCAAAGATGTCTTTTTATCGATCCTCTCTCATGAGCTACGCAACCCCCTCAGTGCCATGCTGGGCTGGTCGCGAATGCTCCGCAGTGGTAAGTTAACTCCAGCCCAAATTCAGCGCGGATTAGAAGTAATCGATCGGAGTGCGACTACCCAAAATCAACTAATTGAGGATCTGTTAGATATTTCGAGTATTACCAATGGCAAGCTCCGGCTCGATGCCCAACTCATCGATCTAAAATCTGTAATTGAAGCCGCGATCGAAACTGTCACTCTATCTGCCGAAGCCAAAAATATCCAGATCAACACCCAACTAGATCCCTTACCCCAGAGAATTTTAGGCGATGCGACCCGGATCCAGCAAATTTTATGGAATCTGCTGGGTAATGCCATCAAATTCACCGAACCAGGGGGCGAAATCACCGTATGTCTGTCATTAGTGCCAGCGATTGCCAAGCAAACGATCGCCTACGCGCAAATTCGGGTTATTGATAACGGCAAAGGCATCGATCCAGACTTCTTGCCCCGTGTCTTCGACAGATTTCTCCAAGCCGATAGCTCCTCGACGCGCAACTATGCCGGACTAGGACTGGGATTGACGATCGTTCGTCATCTAGTCGAACTCCACGGCGGGAATATTATCGCCGCCAGTGAGGTCGGCGTAGGCTCAACATTTACCATCCATTTACCCATCTCTACTCGATTACCCGACCCAGCTACCCAGACCGAATTGATGCCTGTTAGCGCAGAATCACTCGACCAGACAGTCCCAGAAGCTGCCCCAAATCTAACTGGTATTCACGTTCTTGTCGTTGATGATGAAACCGATGTACGGACACTCATCGCCACGATCCTCGAACAATATGGCGCAACAGTCACCGCGATCGAGTCTGCGCCCACCGCCCTGGCAACTCTGCAAGCCCATCCACAGACATACAATGTTCTAGTTTCTGATATTGGAATGCCAGGGCAAGATGGCTGGTCATTTATCCGTCAAGTTCGGAGTTTGAGTCCAGAATTAGGTGGGCAAATTCCTGCCGCTGCCCTGACGGCCTATGCCACGGGTAAAGATCGCCGCATGGCTTTAGAACTCGGATTTCAAGTCCACATCGCCAAACCGGTAGAACCCGAACGCCTAGCCGCGATCGTTGCCGATCTGGCTAGAGATTGAAATCGGTTCAAAGTTCTCTCATCCGAATTTTACGATCGTCGATTGTGCTGAAATGTCCTGCCCAATCATTGCGGAATTCGATCGCCGCGATAATCTTTTCGGTGAGTATAGTAACCTAAGTTGCTAACCATAACTCCAGCGGTTAGAAACCGCCGCTCGGAGTGCGAAGTCCGCCTACGCGAACTAATAAACAGTCCGCGTAGGCGGACTTTGCAGCACTAGCCACGATTTCAATCGTTGGCATTCTAGTGGGTAGCAACTTGGGTTAGCATAGCTAAGACAAGCACGGATATCTTCGATGGTAATTCCTGAATAGTTATCGAGGATGTCTTCTGTACTCCATCCTTGGGCAAGAAGATCGATAATAAATTCGACAGATAGACGAGTTCCTTTGATGATAGGTTTACCCATGAGAATGTTGGGTTCGAGAACGATTCTTTCTTGCCAGTTCACGATCGACGACCTCTATGCTACCGATCGCTATTTTACAATAATATCCTCATAAATTATCGATCCGCACTACCCCAGGCAACTGCCACCAAGTCAAACCTGGGTAACGATGATGCTCGTGATGATAGCCAAAATGATAACAAGTAATAAACGACCACCAGATCGATCGATAAATACTTTGGGTGCGAAAACCATCCGCATACCCGCCCAACGGTTCCCGGTGCGGTAAAAAAGTGCCAAAATAGAACAGTTGCACCGAACTAAGCAGCGAAGGGGCAATCCAAAATGTGACCAGATTGGCTTCAGGAATATGCAATAACCGATGCATGATATGAAAAATTACAATCAGCCCGAATAGCCGCCACCAGCTCCAATATCGCTGCATAAAATAGAAATACCAAGCCACTGCGCTTGTAGACTTGCCATCATGAAAATCCGGATCTAAATCGCTGGCAGGATAGTGATGATGTTGCCAATGCGCTCTCAAGAGCTTCTGGTAAGAAAATAATCCATATATCAGTACGGCAAAAGTGCCGATCGAGTGATTGATGCGTGGATATTTAGGCAGAACTACACCATGCATCGCGTCATGTGCAGTAATAAATAGCCCAGTGTAGAGGAAGGTTTGCCATAACACTGCCACCACCTTCCACCCCGGCGCGATTCGCTCCACATCCACCGCACACAATAAAAATCCTAATCCGATCGCCCAAATTGAAATAATTAACAGAGCGATCGCGAGTCCACTCATGCCGATATCTGAAGTTACCAATCCAGGCTGAATCGCCGGATCGGCATTTTTTGAAGCTAAATTCATAGATACTTTTTGCTAATAAATGCCTGAAATGATTACTTTGCCGTCATTACTGGAGTTGAGACAAGCAAGCGAGTGTAGCAAAAAATAGTTGCATTCCATACCTGGATCTTAAATCAAAATAGCGAAAATGGCAGCCACTGGTAGCTCAAGTTGGGAGTTGGGAGTTGGGAGTTGGGAGTTGGGCAATAAAAGTATTTATTCTTTTCCCTTTCCCCTTTCCCCTTTCCCCTTTCCCCTACCCTCTGGCACCATTCGCAGGTAAAATGTCATCGGGCATATCGATCGCAAGGCAATTACCATGACTCAAACTTATCGCATCACACTATTACCTGGGGATGGTATCGGCCCCGAAATTATGGCAGTGGCGGTAGATGTGCTGAAAGTTATCGCCAAGCAAGCCAGCCTCCATCTAGAATTTCAGGCAGCCTTAATTGGTGGTGCCGCGATCGAAGCCACGGGGGAACCTTTGCCAGCCAAAACGCTAGACACTTGCAAACAGAGTGACGGCGTACTCCTGGCGGCGATCGGCGGTTATCAGTGGGATAATCTCCCCCGGCATCTGCGTCCAGAGACAGGTTTACTCGGCTTGAGGGCGGGTTTAGGCTTATTTGCTAATTTACGACCTGCGGCAGTTTTACCCCAGCTTATTGACGCTTCTACCCTTAAGCGGGAAGTAGTCGAAGGGGTAGATATGATGGTGGTCAGAGAATTAACTGGCGGCGTATATTTTGGCGAACCCAAAGGGATTTTCACCACCGAGACGGGAGAAAAACGGGGTGTTAATACCATGGCATATACCGAGAGCGAAATCGATCGGATTGCTAAAGTCGGGTTTGAAACCGCCCAAAAGCGATCGAAAAAACTCTGTTCGGTCGATAAAGCCAACGTACTGGAAGTTTCTCAATTATGGCGCGATCGAGTGACGCTGATGGCCCAAGATTATCCTGATGTCGAACTCACTCACATGTACGTCGATAACGCGGCAATGCAACTAGTCCGCGCTCCCAAACAGTTTGACACGATCGTCACTAGCAATCTATTTGGTGATATTCTCTCCGATGCCGCTGCCATGTTGACCGGAAGTATCGGCATGTTACCCTCAGCCAGTCTAGGTTCCACTGGCTTGGGTGTGTTTGAACCAGTTCACGGCTCGGCACCAGATATCGCCGGACAAGATAAGGCGAATCCCCTCGCTCAAGTTCTGAGTGCCGCAATGCTACTGCGTTATGGCTTAAACCAGTCAGCCGCCGCCGATCGAATCGAACAAGCGGTCTTGAAAGTTTTGGATCTGGGTTATAGAACTGGTGATATTATGTCACCAGGGATGACACTACTCGGTTGTCAAGCTATGGGTCGAGTTTTGATTGAGGCTCTGGAGCAGTCCTAAAATTAAGCGATCGAAAATAGTTAAGATCGATGGCCGTTGTCAAATAGTCACCCGTTGGAAATAAGTACTGTGTTTACGATCGAACCGCCCACAGCCAAAGCTCGTCCAATGCCCCAAAACTCCTATGGATTTTTCGATCCGGCTCTCCTTAGGGCAGCAAAAGATGTCTATGCTCTCTATTGTCAAGTCTCGCCAGATCGAGATCGGCGCAGACAACCAATTGGTGTGGCGATCGATAAGCTGACTTATCGCGGTAAATTAATTTTTAGCAGCTATCCAGTTCTACTCCCTGATGAGTGTTTTATTCCTACCCAAGAGCTAGAAACAGATTTTAGTTAATTACGCCTAGCACTACTAGTTAATAGTCGCTGGTAGATGGGGAATGATAGATTTAGTTTTTCGATCTCTATCACAATAGTGAATATTTACGACACGATCTTTCAAGTGACAGTGTTCTGCTTGGGTGCAGCGATCGGTAGCTTTCTCAATGTAGTAGTCTATCGCGTTCCGGCAGGTTTATCAGTCATCTGGCCGCCATCGCGCTGTCCCAAATGTCTCCACCAATTGGGCGCAGGTGAAAACATTCCCATTCTAAGCTGGTTATTGCTGCGGGGGAAATGCCGTCACTGCCAAACCCCAATTTCCATCCGTTATCCCTTAGTCGAAGCGGCAACTGCGATCGCGTTTGTGGTAGTTTACAATCGGTTTGGGATTTCGATCGAGACTGTCGGCTACTTCTTGCTACTGTGTTGGTTATTAACTCTATCGCTGATCGATCTAGACACGATGACCTTACCAAATCCCCTGACACAATCGGGATTGGTGTTAGGACTGGTATTTCAAGTTCTGGCTGGTGTTCTAGATAATCCTTCGATGGATAGCATCAAGGAACATTTCATCCAAGGCATTTTGGGAATGGTGCTGGCAATTTGGATTTATGACACCATTCAGATTGTCGGGAGCTGGCTGCTCGGACAATCAGCGCAAGGTGGTGGTGATGCCAAATTAATGGCGATGATTGGAGCTTGGCTGGGATGGAAATCTGTCCTCCTGACAGGCTTTTTAGCATCAGTGTTCGGTTCGGTGCTGATGGGTGGCGCGCTAGTTTTGGGCTTGATTCAACGTCGGCAAAAGTTTCCCCTGGGGCCGTTTATTGCTTTAGGTGCAACGATTTCGCTCTTTTTTGGCGATGGTTTAATTAGTGCCTATCAGCAGTTTAACCAAACCACCGATCTCAATCTGCTCTTTGTCCCGTTACTGATCTCCCTCGTCGCTCTATTTATCTGGCTCCGCAAAACGAGAGTTCCAAGCAGTTAAATCTCGCTCGATTATCGCTTCAAGCGACAAAGCCCCAACATCCTGTGGATGTTGGGGCTTAAACTATTCACCAATTACTAACTTAGCCACGACGTAAGTTGAGTAACTCTTTCGGCGAAGCTAAAAGATCGATCGCAACGAAGAAAATTTTACCTTGAGGATCGAGCAAGAACCGCCATGCGATGTTCATCCCAACGCTAGCACCAAACCAAGGCGTTTGGACTTTACCAGTGACTTTAACTTGGGTATAACCATCTTCGATCGGTTCGACCACACCACGTTCTGGTAACATCTTTAAGCCAACACACTCTTCCCGCATGTAGGTAAGAACAGCGGCTGGACCGACGATAGGTGCTTGGAACGGAGGCTGAAGCGCGCCTTCAGGGGCAAAAAGATTAGATGCAGCTAAGAAGTCAAAAGCATTCATGTTATCGATGTAGCTCAACACGGTATAGTTATCTACACCTTCGATCGCCGCACGAGATCGATCGGAGAAAGACATAGGAGTGACTACGGGAGCTTCACGTTTGTCATAATCTTGACCACGAGCTGGATCGTAGCCCATGTTAACTACAGTGTTCCGTAATACGGTGATCTGTTGTCCGGCATCGAGCTGTTTGATTGTTTCGAGTAAAGCTTTGGCACTAGGTGAAGCAATATAACCAGCAGGAATTGGGGCGACTAAACCCTGTTTCATCATTTGACCTAATTCATACCAAAAGCCCAGTTTGGTGTTTACGCGGAATGAAGTGTAATTCCGGCAAATTGGCGTGTCATTGTGCATTGCTAAGTCTGTCATCACCTTAGTCTGCTCGTCGGGCTGCATCGCCTTGATTTGATCCAACAGGGGTTGAGCTAACGCCATACTTGCCGAACCTGTGGCTGCTGGAGTAATTGTTACACCCATCTCAGTGTAAGCATACCAAAGTAGAGCTAATTGATCTTCGACGTTAAGTTGGTCGAAGGCTGCGGTAGTGGTAGGAACTGCATCAGCAACTAGGGTGCTGGAAAAAATCGACTGAGCGGACTTGAGGGAAATAGACATAGTGCTTTTTCAGTTTTGTAAGTGGATAACTAAGGATTTTACCGACTTTGTTTACAAAAATTTACCTTTTGTTGCAAAACTAAGTTAATCTCGTTCCAAAACCAACTTAGTTTTAACAACCATCGTCCGAATTGACGAATGGTGGTAAAGCCTGTGTGCAACAGCACCAAATGGTTTTACGGCAACAGAGGATGGATATGAGTGCAACAGGTTTGTTTGAAGACTCACCCAGAAATTATCTTTACATACAAGCGGTTTGAAAAGCGAAAACCGCAAGAAATCATCACCAACTCTTGGCGGTAATTGGGAAGACTGGCGAGATCTTGACGCTCGGTGGAAGAAGAGTCATGACTTTTTTTGCTAGTTTCAGACAAACGTAATGTATCCTTGGTGTGGTGGCAAATATATTTCGCTGCTAAGTAATACGGCACTCTACACGATCGCTGAAACTTTGTTAACAAATGTTTACAAAACAGGGTATGATAATATCATGAGCTGCAACAAAAAAATTCTCACTTCGTTTGAACTCAGATTTTTAGAGAGGCGGCTCGATCGAAGAACAACATCGCAAGATTGTCAGTAACGGCGATCTGGTAGTCCATTTCCACTAATCCTTAGTGGAAAAATCGCCGAATATCTGCGAAAAGTGACGGAAAACACCGTCTTTCTCTTGTAATAAGTAGCAGAATTATCTATTAGAAGGTAATTCATCCACAACTTCACCAGCTTTGAGCTGAACGAACCATGTTCGATATCGTTTCCGAACCCGCTATCATCCGTGTCATCTGTAGTGCTTACTTACTCTCTACCTGCTTGCTGCTAACTTTTACCACTTGTGGTTGGTGGGTTGTTTCCCATCTAGAACACCAAGATCTTCACTTCACTAAATGGTTTAGCTAAACATAGGTGGGTGTATTTACACAGAAAAGGTCGATAGTTGCAAAACATTGCCCCAGAATTTCGGTAAATCCTCGCGATCCGAAAAGGCCCAATTGCTGATAAGATAGAAAATCCTTGCTTCTGTCGCTAGACTAGCGAACCGAGCAGAAGCCATCATGTCCATAAGGAGAATCTGTGAGCGATAAATACGAAATCATGTACATCCTGCGCCCCGATTTATCGGATGAGCAGACCGAAGGAGCGATCGAAAAGTACAAGAGTATCATTGAAACTAATGGTGCTACTGATATTGAAATTCAGCAGCGTGGTAAACGCCGTCTTGCTTATCTAATCGGCAAGAACCGCGATGGCATCTACGTTCAAGTCAACTATACTGGTTCTGGTAAAGAAATTGCCCCATTAGAACGGGCAATGCGTCTGAGCGAAGACGTAATTCGCTATCTCAGTCTCAAGTTAGATCCGCCTAAAAAAGCTGCTAAAGCAGCGGCGGCTGCCGCTGCCGCTGAAGCGGCGGCATAATCGCCAAGATTTTGCTTCAGGCATTGCAACCAACATCTAAGATTTTGTAATAGTCGCCCGCAATCGCGGGCGACTATTTTGCGTAGATTAACCTAGGTTCGCAGTCAAATTGAAGACATTGACTACTAGCATTTACTGCCGATCAATTTCCAGGAACTTATTGGTTGCTAAACACTTCAAACAACCTGTAATGCAAACCTCAATTAGTTCGCTTGGTTTCCAACCACGTCATATGACAACCTCACACACTCACCTCAAGTTTAATTTTTTATCTCGTCCGTTGCTTTTGAGTGCGATCGTCAGTCTTCTGAGTATTGGAACTGGAATTGTGCCTGATTTAACAGCACAGCAACCCAGTCAGATCTTCAGCAACTCAGCCCAAGCAGATGACTTTAGTGATAGCGATCTGCGTAATTATGCTGCTGCACTGATGCAAATCGAACCCATTCGTCAATCTTCGTTGGCGCAAGTCAGTCGGGCTAATGGGGGGGGTAGATTACCAAATCTGGTGTGTAATCAGCCCGATACGATGGGGGGATTGAGTGGTGAAGCAAAATCTTTGTTTATCAACTACTGCAATCAGTGCGAGAGCATTGCGGCAAGTCGAGGACTAAGCATTGACAAATTTAATCACATTACTCAAGCCGTCCGTTCTAATCCCAAGCTCCAAGATCGAGTCCGTGGATTTATGAATTAATTGGTGGTAACTACACGGTTCTAGCCGATTGCCATCGACCGGATCTAAGTAATAATAGATAATATCTGTTATTCATCGAGGTTAAATCCGCCCTTGTCAATCGTACTCAATCAAAGGTTGCATCACCACCATCTCGATCGAGCAGCTTCACCCCTGCTACTGTGGCTAACCGCCGAAGAACGCACTCGCAGCCGCCACCGCTTCTTAACTGAGGATGAAACCCCCGTTTACCTGCAACTACCACGGGGGACAACTCTTCAGGATGGAGACATTTTAAAGTCAGAGACAGGCGATATCCTTGTCAAAGTTGTGGCTAAACCAGAGCCAGTTTTAACCGTTACGACAAATAATTCGATCGACTTACTTCGTGCTGCTTACCATTTAGGCAATCGTCATGTCAGTCTCGAAATTACCCCTAGTTATCTGCGACTCACCCCTGATACCGTCTTAGAGGACATGTTGCGGCAATTAGGCTTACAAGTTATCGCCGAAGTCGCGCCCTTTTGTCCGCAGAGTGGAGCCTATACTCACCATCATTAGATCGGGATTTACAACATTTATAGATTTTTTTGAACTTACAAGATTAAGTTGTCACTACTACCCCTGTTAAGGTGAATTTTTGTACTAATCAATCGACGAATTTGCGCCTTTAGAGTCATAGCTCCAAGTTCACGCCTAGGGGAGGGTGGATGCACAATCGAACAGGATTAACACAAGCCAGACCCTACCCCGCAGCCATGAGGTGAAAGCAATACATACCCTATGAAGTAAAAACAACCAAAATACGCGGGGAGTTTGAGGGGAGGCGTTCCGCCCCTCAACGGGGGGTCTGGGGGTCGGAACCCCCAGATCTCCGGTTCCACACACTATTAATCTTCATAGTTAAAGATACTTCCGATCCCGTTGTACTAATCTCTACCCCACCTCCCAATCCCAACACCTAACTCCCAACTCCCAGCAAATATATTGGTCAACAATCAACAACTATTAAAATTATTACAGTTAGCGAGTCCACTACTACCCGTGGGGGGATACAGTTATTCAGAGGGATTGGAAAGTCTAATCGCTCAGGAAATAATTCGCGATCGCGCCACACTTCAAAGCTGGATCGAACGTGAGTTGCAGGTTGGCGCAATTCGGATCGAGACAGCAGTAATGGATCGGGCTTATGTTGTCGGGATGTACTCAGACAATCGACAATTGCAATACTGGAACCACTGGTTATCCGCAGCCAGAGAAACAGAAGAATTACGTCAACAAAGTTGGCAAATGGGTGGTTCCTTAACTAAACTAGCGGTGGAGTTAACACCAGAAATTCAGGATGTAATTACGGCAATCGATCAGCCTTACAATTATGCGGTCATCTTTGGGATAACAGCCAAACATTGGCAGATCGATAGGCAGACAACTATTACCGCTTATCTACATAGTTGGGTGACAAATCTGATTGGCGCAGGCGTGAAATTAATTCCCCTCGGACAAACGGCAGGACAACAGATATTATGGCAACTACAGGGCGAAATTGACCAACTGAGCGAGCAGATACCCGCGCTCGCCGACGAAGATCTCTATGCTTGTAGCTGGGGCTTATCACTGGCTAGTATGCAGCATGAAACACTCTATAGCCGACTGTTTAGAAGCTAAACTAAACTAAATTCTTGCTTTAACAAATACATCACAGGTCGAAATATCATGTCAACGAGGGTTTTGCAACAATCGATCGATAGAATCGTTCGCACTAAATTGTTGCTATGCGTCGGATCTAGCTTGATCTCGATTCTATTGCCTAGTCGATCGATAGCTACCCCAGTCAAGATTAATCCCAGTCTGTGTCCTACTGATGCAGAATTGAAAGCTGAGATCCCCCCCACCCAAAAACCTTACATTTATCGTCAATTTGTTGAAGGTGCATGGGTTGTGGCGATCGGTCGTGAATATCGAGGTGATTGTAAGTTATCACTCGGTGAAAGACTCCAAAAAGTTAACGGTGAATGGGTAGAAAGTAAGACTAGTCCAATTGACTTAAATGGGGCAACTTTCGGAGGCACAAAAATTCGACATATTTATACATGGCAGAAAGAAGGCCGTAAATATTTAATTATTTGGCAACCCACCGATGAGCGATTTATTCGCTTACAAATCATTAATTCTAGAGGTGTGCTTGAAGAAAATGTCTTGTTGCCCCAAGTGGATCTGTAGGTTAGGAGTTAGGATGTGGGGTTTGGTGTACCACCGGATGGGAAAGGGGAAAACCTCATTCTGTTCATCCTTAAATCCTGATTGGAGGTGGAAGTTGGACTACCTAGTAATATTTATTTTGAGTAGCAGCCGGCTCAATCCATGCCAAGCCCGATCGAAAATGCCGATCGCTCTGATGAGAATTTCCAACCGATTCTCCAACGGAGACGCTACGCGAACGATCGAACCAATCGATCGTCCCACTGCGGTATACTGAATAAGTTTGACACCATGTAAAAAGCCTTGGGAATCGACCTTCGCAGTTACGTATTTATCGATCGATTGCAACGCCAGCACGCCGCCTATCTGGGGACTGAAGCTCAGGGCTTTTTACCATTGCCATCTGATTCATCCCTCTGGATTGAGGTTTCGCCGGGAGTAGAGATCAATCAGATGATGGATATCGCGCTCAAGTCAGCGCAGGTGAAGCCAGGAGTCCAGATTATCGAACGCTTATATGGATTGATGGAAATCCATGCCAGCAGTCAGGGCGATGTACATGCAGCGGGACGAGCAATTTTAGAATATTTGGGAGTGCGTCAGGCTGATTGTCTCAAACCGCGCGTAATTTCCAGTCGGATTATTCGGAATATTACCGCTCATCACACCCAAATGATCAATCGCAGTCGGCGGGGAAACATGATCCTCGCGGGGCAAACTTTGTATGTCTTAGAAGTTGAGCCAGCCGCCTATGCTGCCATCGCGGCTAATGAAGCGGAAAAATCAGCAATGATTAATATTCTCCAAATTTCGGCAGTCGGTGTATTTGGCAGATTGTATCTTGGTGGTGAAGAACGGGATATTGTCGCTGCTGAGTCGGGGATCTTAGCTGCACTAGAGAATTTACCCGGTCGTCCTTTCCCTGAGCTTGGTAAACGGGAGTAGACTATGGGAGCGAGAGCGGAAGATGCGTTGCGGCGCGGCGCAGTAGCCTGGCTAGATTGGCGACTTTCTTATTGCGCCCACAACAGGGCTGTGCCAACGGAGCATTCCGAAATGCCAGATTTGAGTAATACCGAATTAGCCCAGATGAATCTGCGCGGCGCAGATCTACATGGTACCAACCTCCGTCGATCGAATTTGACTGCTGCCAAACTAGTAGCTGCCAACCTCAGCGGCGCAAATCTCAATCAGGCAATTCTCGATGGTGCAGATCTCGCTAATGCCAATTTGCAGGGGATCGAAATTATCGATGGACGGGCAATCGGGGCGAGTTTTCACTATGGGAATCTTGCTCAAGCCAATCTGATGGGGAGCAACTTCACTGATGCAGACTTGCGGGATACAGATTTATCCTTTGTAAATGCGATCGCGACTAACTTTACCTCTGCCAACTTATGTGGTGCAGATCTGACTCAAGCCAGATTACATCGATCGACGCTTTGTTATACCAATTTAGTCGAAACCAATTTAGCATCAGCCGACTTGAGCCAAGCAATCCTATTCAACGCCGAATTAGGCTCGGCGCACCTATATTTGGCAAACTTAAACCGAGCCAGATTAACTAAATCTCATTTAGTTAGCGTCTATGCTGTTGGGGCTAGCTTTGATGGTGCCGATTTAACCAATGCCGATTTATCTTGGGCACATCTGAACAAAACTAGCTTTACTAGAGCTATTCTCCGTCATGCCAACCTGCGCGGAGCTAACTTGGCTGGTGCTAATTTAGCCGGTGCCGATTTATCCGGTGCCAATCTCGCTGGCGCAAATCTCCGCCATGCAAATCTTCATCGGGCAATTTTCCTGGACACAAATTTAGAAGAAGCACTCCTAACTGGTGTAACTTACTAGGAGAGAACTGGAAAAAAGGCATTTGTCCCTTTACCCCTACCCTTTACCCAATTCTTAACTTTCGATCTAACTAGCAACTAACGTTACTCACCGATGCGAATCGCCCTATTTACTGAAACTTTCTTGCCCAAAGTCGATGGTATCGTTACTCGGCTCAAACATACGATCGAGCATCTCCAGCGGAATGGGAATGAGGTCTTGATTTTTTGTCCAGAGGGTGGATTGCAGTCCTATCATGGAGCTAAGATTTATGGATTGTCGGCGTTTCCACTCCCGCTCTACCCCGAACTAAAGTTAGCCCTCCCGCGCCCCGAAATCGGTCAACAACTGGCAAATTTTCGACCAGATTTAATCCACGTGATCAATCCAGCAGTGTTGGGACTAGCTGGAATTTTTTATGCTAAATCTGCCCAGATTCCCTTGGTAGCTTCTTATCATACCCATTTGCCTAAGTATCTTCAGCACTATGGTTTGGGGTTGTTAGAGGGGTTATTGTGGGAGTTACTCAAAGGGGCGCACAACCAAGCACAGCTAAATCTATGTACCTCCTCCGTGATGGTTGAAGAACTCCGCCAACATGGAATCGAGCGAGTGGATTTGTGGCAGCGAGGGGTCGATACAGAGACTTTTCATCCCGACAAAGCCACCCCAGAGATGCGGCACTATTTAAGTCAAGGTGAGTCAACAAGCCATCTATTCTTGTATGTGGGTAGACTGGGAGCCGAAAAAGAAATCGAGCAGATCAGACCCATTTTAGCGGCAATTCCGGGATCTAGACTGGCGATCGTCGGCGATGGACCACATCGGCTTAATTTAGAATCTTACTTCGCCGATACACCCACTCACTTTGTTGGTTATCTGGAAGGAGAAAGGTTAGCCGCAGCCTACGCATCGGCTGATGCGTTTATTTTTCCTTCCCGAACGGAGACGCTTGGGTTGGTACTGCTCGAAGCAATGGCGGCTGGATGTCCGGCGATCGCTGCCAGATCGGGGGGGATTCCAGATATTGTGACTGATGGTAAGAACGGCTATTTATTCGATCCGCACCAGCCCCATGCAGCAATTTTAGCGGCTCAAAAACTCTTGGCTGACTCAGCCGTCAATCTTAATTTGCGACAAAATGCTCGCTCTGAAGCAGAACGCTGGGGCTGGGCTGCATCAACCCAGCAGTTACAATGTTATTATCACCAGGTAGTTAGCCCCACCCGCGCCGACTAAATTGCTTCGTCTGCGCAGGGGGTATGCTCTGTGCCCTAATCCTCGACGATCTCATTCCCACCATCTACCGGCGGCTCTCCAATCCCCAACTGCTTTTTGGTTCGTTTGAGATCTTTCCAGAGCCGCTTAATCTGCTCGTAGGAATCTTCAGGCGTAATCTTGCCCGCAGTTTCTAAGCTACAGATGTAGCCAATTTTCTGGGTAAATTCCTGCAAATTAGCATTAAACACGATGTTTTCGGGTTTCACCTGTCCGTGATAACGGCTGTTGTGATACAAAAAGAAGTCTATCTCCTTTGGCATTGATATTGCTTCCTCGTGATTGGGATATCTTGATTTGCGATCCGTCTCCGGACAGGCAGAGACGTTCACAAATTTGTAAAGTTATTCTGTTCTGAGCTATACGCTCAGTAGCTTAAGAGATCGATCTACTTCCTATATTATAGAGAAGATTTACACTTAAATTTGTGCCGACGTTAACCTCTTCTTAACCTAAGCAATTAGAGTTGACGGTACGCGATCGAGAATTCAGATTTAGGCACTATCTACTACCGATTATCGACTAAAATTTGGTGTTGCCCCCTAATTTAAATTAATCCAGCATGAATCCTCATCAGCAGATCTACGAAGGCAAGGCTAAAATCCTCTACGCTACAGACGATCCCGAGATCTTACTGGCTTACTTTAAAGATGACGCGACAGCCTTCAATGCGCAAAAACGCGGTACGATCGTGGGCAAGGGAGAAATTAACTGTCAGATCGCCGCTCATTTATTTCGCTCGATCGAAGCGGCGGGGATTGCCACCCATTTTCTCGATTGTCCAGCAGTCAATGAAATGCGGGTCAAATCAGTACAAATTATTCCGATCGAGGTTGTGGTGAGGAACATTGCCGCAGGTAGTCTGTGTCAACAAACAGGGATAGCTTTGGGGACAGTCTTACCCCAACCGCTAGTTGAGTTCTTTTATAAGAATGATGCTTTAGGCGACCCGCTTTTGACACCCGATCGACTGCTACTAATGCAGCTAGCCACCCCAGAGCAAATACAAGCCCTCCAGTCTAAGGCATTGCAAGTAAATTCTATCTTACAAAACTTTTTTCAATTGTGCGGAATTACACTAGTTGACTTCAAAATCGAATTTGGTGTGGACTCACAGCAACAAATTTTGCTCGCAGATGAGATTAGCCCCGACAGTTGTCGGCTGTGGCTGACTGGGGAACCCGATCCCGATTTACGAGTCCTAGATAAAGATCGGTTCCGCCGCGACTTAGGAAATGTAGAATCGGCCTATCAACAAGTTCTCGCAAGAGTTTTAGGAGTTCAGGGATAGGGACTAGCCACTATTCACTATTCACCATCCACTATATAAAAAAATGCATTTGAAATTATTTTTGTTGCTGATCGTGACCGCAATCGGTCCAATATCCACAGCGGTTGCCGCTAAGGCTGAGTCAAATCAACTGGTGGGCACAACTGCTCCAGCCAATCGACTAGTTTCCCAAAGTAATTTGGCCAGCATCCTCGCGCTTACTCGCACCAGCACACCAGTGAGCGAGGTACCAACAGATACAGACCTGATTGCGCAATCGAAACAGAAGCCGCGTAAACCAGTCGTGCGCCGCAAACCCTTGGCGAAACCAACTTCCCCGCCAGCTAAACCAACTAGTCCCACACCACCACAGAGCCAAACTCCCCCCGCAGCAGGTGGGGAAAAGCAGGTACTAGTCTCAGATATCATCATTCAAAACCCCAAAGGTCAACTAGATCCAGACTTAGAATCCAAAATTCGTCAAGTTCTGAGTGTTAAAGTCGGGCAACCAACCACTCGCCCCCAACTAGAACAAAATTTAAATGCAATTCGGGCATTGGGAGCTTTCTCCGCAGTAGAAATCATCCCCGAAGATACCGCTAAGGGTGTCAAACTGAGCTTCTTGGTTACACCTTATGGTGTGCTGCGTCAGGTGCAAATTAGGACTCTCCCAGCTAATAGTAGCACCGTCCTGACTCCGCCTGATATCAATGGTATTTTCCAGACCCAGTATGGTAAAACCTTAAATGCTGTCGAACTGCAATCCGCAATTAAGCAATTAAATGCACTCTACAAAAAACAGGGCTATGACCTCGCACAGGTCGTCGATGTCGAGGAACTAGATCCCGATGGTAAATTAACTCTAGTCATCGCTGAAGGGCTAATTGAAGACGTTCAAGTGCGCTTTTTGACTAAAGATGGTTCGCCGATCGATGAAAATAAAAAACCGATTACCGGAACGACCAGACCGTTTATTGTCACCCGTGAGGCTGAGTTAAAACCGGGCAAAATCTTTAATCGGGCTACTGCCGAAAAGGATCTACGCCGGATCTTTGGATTGGGTTTATTCGATGATGTTCGCGTCTCCTTTACCCCTGGTACAGACCCAGCTAAAGTCGTCCTCCAGTTGAATGTGATCGAGCGTAAAACAGCATCCATCCTGGCAGGTGGGGGGATTAGTTCGACCAATGGATTATTTGGGAGCGTTAGCTTTAACCAACAAAATTTGGGTGGAAATGCCCAAAAGCTGGGTGCTGAAGTTCAACTCGGTACCAGGGATTTATTATACGATCTGAACTTCTCCGACCCCTGGATTGCCACCGATCCCAATCGGACCTCATACAATGTCAACGTCTTCCAACGCCGATCTCAATCCCTCGTCTTTGATGGTGGAACAACTCCGCTCTTTATTCCCGGTACAGCTGATATTCCCCGCGTGCTCCGCCAAGGTGGTGGTGTTACCTTCAGCCGCCCACTAAATGGCGACCCCTTCAGCGATAGTGCTTGGCGCGGTTCCTTGGGCGTACAATATCAACGAGTCTCAATTCGAGATGTTAACGGTAGTGCGATCGTCCCTCAAGATTCCGGCGGTAACGATCTCAGCTTTAGCAGAACTGGTCAAGACGATCTGTTGATGGTGCAATTGGGACTGACTCAAGACTTGCGGAATAGTTTCACTGAACCAACCCAAGGGTCACTACTCAAGCTCGGTGTAGACCAATCCGTCCCCGTAGGAATTGGAAGCATTAATATGACCAGAGCGCGGGCGAGTTTTACGCAGTATATCCCCTCTAAGTTAGTTAATTTTACACCTGGTGCTCAAGCTCTGTTGTTAAATGTCCAAGGCGGTACGATCTTCGGCGACTTGCCACCCTATGAGGCGTTTAGTTTGGGTGGTACCACCTCCGTTCGAGGTTATGAAGATGGTGGTTTGGGTTCGGGCCGCAGTTATGTTCAAGCTACCGCCGAATACCGCTTCCCATTGGTTTCGATCGTCGGATTAGGTGTATTTGCCGATTATGGTAGCGATTTAGGGACTGGCACCAGTGTTCCAGGCAATCCAGCCGGAGTTCGGGGCAAACCTGGTAGCGGTCTTGGCTACGGTGCTGGGCTGCGAATCAACTCTCCCATCGGCCCGATTCGGATTGACTATGCAATTAATAGTCTCCGCGAAGGTCGAATTCAATTTGGGATTGGGGAGAGATTTTAGGAGAGGGTAGGGCAGCGTCGCTACTCCTTACTCCCTATCCTCTACTCCCTAGTGAGGTTATCCCTACATTCAACACCGTTTCTGAGGATCGATCGACCGCGTTAAAGTTAAAGATATTCGGTAAGTAACGGCTGGCGGTCTGGTTTAGTCGTTACAGTAAAAGAATAGATCGAACTTTTATTACAGGTGGTTATGGTTCAGCAACTGCTCGCTCGTATTAAACCCTGGGTGAAGTCCGTCATGGCAGTCGGGCTAGCCTTAACTCTGATGTTCGCGCAGACTGGCGAGGCACTCGCAGCGCGAAGTGGAGGCAGGATTGGGGGTGGCTCTTTTCGTGCGCCCAGT
This sequence comes from Chamaesiphon sp. VAR_61_metabat_425, assembly GCA_031425415.1. Classification (GTDB taxonomy): domain Bacteria; phylum Cyanobacteriota; class Cyanobacteriia; order Cyanobacteriales; family Chamaesiphonaceae; genus Chamaesiphon. The sequence goes on from JANPJH010000014.1 coordinate 41,153, forward strand.
CGGGGATACAGCTCGCCTAGCGGCGGCTCCAATCGGGGTGGTGGTTACTACCCAGGGGGCGGTTTTTCTTCACCCTTCTTTTGGGCACCGTTTATGTTCGGTGGTGGCGGTGGAAGTCTATTTTCACTGTTGATTATGGTAGCGGTTGGGGGTTATTTACTTCAGAGCTTCCGACGGATAACTGGCGGAGATGGCGTTGAAGGTGATGTCTACAATCCGCAAGTTTCGATCGCCGAAATTCAAGTTGGTTTATTAGCTGAAGCACGGGATCTCCAATCTAAATTGGACAATCTAGCGATGACGACTAATGCGGACACGGCGACAGGGAGAATGCACCTGCTCCAAGAAATTAGTCTTGAATTGCTCCGTCACCCAGAATACTGGACTTACGCTAAGACTACGACTCAACAAGCCAAACTCGATCGAGCTGAAGCCGTCTTCAATCAATTGTCTCTCGCCGAGCGCGGTAAATTTACGGCGGAAACCCTCAGTAACGTCAATAACCAACTCCGGCAGGCTGAAAGCAATGCTGTCCTCACGGCTGGTGGAGAGTTGGCGACAGTAGAGCAAGAGCGCGGTGAATATATCATTGTCACTTTACTTGTCGCGGCTACTCGGCAGGTTCAGTTACCAAAAATTAATGGTGATGCCGATCTTCGTCAAGCCTTACAAACTTTAGGTAGTATCGATGCTAGTGCCTTAGTCGCGATCGAAGCTATCTGGACACCTCAAGCGTCGGGCGATAGTCTGACCACTGATGACATCTTGGCCTATTATCCCGATCTCAAATTGGTCTAATCGTTGTCTTGATCGACGTTCGTTAATCCAGAAAAACCCACTAGTTTCATCAGATTAGTGGGTTTTTGCCTGTCATCAATCGGAAAGAGTAGACTTTGACTATCGAGTCACTTGACTAGAAATTACCATTTAGATCGGTCACAATATAGCAATGAACCAGGTAAATTATCTCCGAATTAGCCTCATCGATCGCTGTAACTTTCGGTGTCAGTATTGTATGCCGGAAGGAGCTGAGTTGGATTATCTCCAGCGGGAACAACTGCTGACTAATGCCGAGCTATTGACTCTAATTCGAGAAGTATTTATCCCGGTTGGGTTTAATTGCTTTCGGTTGACTGGGGGCGAACCATTATTACGAACTGGGGTAGTCGATATCATTGAGCAGATCGCGAGTCTACCACAGACACGAGATTTATCTCTGACGACAAATGCTTTCCTTCTGGCCGGGATGGCTGAGGATTTATATCAGGCGGGATTAAAACGCATCAATATTAGCCTCGATTCTCTTGATGCAGCTACCTTCGATCGCATTGTTGGCTCTAAAGGTAGATCTCGCTGGCAACAGGTCTGGGATGGGATTCTTGCCGCCGATCGCGTGGGATTTGAACCCCTAAAGTTGAATGTGGTGGTCATCCCTGGTATTAATGATGCTGAGGTGTTAGATTTAGCCGCATTGAGTATCAATCGCCAATGGCACATTCGCTTCATCGAGTTTATGCCCATTGGTAACGATGAGTTATTTAGCGATCGTGGCTGGATTTCCTCGGAATCGATCCGCCAACAAATTCGCCAGCAGTGGGGTTTAACAGCAGCGCATGTGCAGGGAAATGGTCCCGCTGATGTGTTTACAATTCCTGGAGCCAAAGGGACACTCGGCTTTATCAGTCAGATGTCTGAATGTTTTTGTGACAGGTGCAATCGAATGCGGTTATCTGCCGATGGTTGGTTGCGTCCTTGTCTGCTCAACGAAACCGGACAACTCGACCTCAAAACTGCCCTGCGACATGGCGTATCTATTGCGGACTTGCGATCGCAAGTTGAAGATTTACTATTACTAAAACCAGAAATTAACTATAAAGGTCGTGAATCTGGTAGCAATACCGGAATATATCACCGGACTATGTCTCAGATTGGTGGATAGAGGCGCGTGACGACGCGCCCTTAATCTATCACTAACTCCAAACCCCTCTAAAGAGAGGAACAAGAGGGGAGGAGCAATCACAAATAACATATAAAAAATAAGGCTAGAGATCTAGATCTTGGATGCAGCCGCCATCCAAAATCTCGTTTTGATGTTTTGCTTAGTGCGCTCTACTGTCGGGGAAACCAAACAGTCCGCACATCCGCTGCTTCCGTCAGGGAAACTGACAGGATTTACGAACATCGCAAAATCTCTATGCTTGGCGAGAGTAGTACTCAACAACCAGTAGCTCATTCACTTGGAGAGCTACCCACTCACGTTCGACAATGCCAGAAACTGTACCAGTTAGGGTTGCTTTATCAAAGGTTAAGTGGTTGGGGGTGTTGGACAAACCAGGATATTGGAGGTTAGCTTCCACCAAAGTGCGAGATGCTTCGCGATTCCGCACCGCGATCACATCGCCAGAACGACACTGATAACTAGCGATATCCACACTACGTCCGTTGACGGTGACGTGTCCGTGGTTGACTAGTTGACGTGCCGCTGGAATGGTTGGAGCCATGGCTAACCGGAATACGGTATTATCCAACCGCATTTCGAGTAGTTGCAAGAGAACCAATCCGGTAGAACCAGTAGCACGTCTTGCTTTACGCACATATCGAAGCATTTGCTTCTCAGTGACACCATAATTCATCCGGAGCTTTTGTTTTTCCTGAAGACGAATACCGTATTCAGATAACTTTTTACGTTCTTGACCATGTTGACCAGGGGGATAAGCACGCCGAGCATCTTTCCGAGTTAATCCCGGTAAAGGGCCTAAACGACGTGTAATTCTTAGTCTTGGTCCGCGATATCGGGACATACGATTTCCTTGTACTTAATACTTGACCCAAACCTAGCATTATTACATATTTTTGTAAATCTGACTAGTACCCTAAATCCAGTTGAACACTCCAGAATTCCAGATCCGTAGACCCAAACCCATTTTATCTAGGGGTAAGCCGAGGTAAATCGGCAACCAAAAGACAAACGCGATCGCAGTGCTAAAAATTACGGTTAGTCCTAACCCTCGCAAGCGGCTCGAACTACTCCGCAACCACTCATCTACTAGCCAAGCCAATCCCATCGCCGCAAAGAGAACTGCGCCCATATAGTGGTAGATGAATAAGCAACGGTTAACTTTTACCCACGGCAATAAATTGGCGGCATAGTTAACGATGATGTATGTGGGTACACCCATCGCCGCGATATTCAATTCTCGAATGGGTGTTTTGATGAGTTGCTGGCAGATGGAGCCAAAGAAAATTAAAATTGCTGCGAAGGCAAACCACCATAAGAGTGGATTGCCCATTGCATGAACATCGTAATAGAGTTGGGTAGATGGATCTTGCTTATAGTAATAAGCTAGGGGTCGCAGCATCAATGGCCAAGTGTACCAATTAGCACAGTAGGGATGAATTGTCGTGCTGTTGCCAACTTTTTCATGATAGTTAAGAATCGACCATTGCATTTCCCAAAAATTAGGCTGGGGATTTTGCAACAGGTGAGGAATCCAGAGCAATCCATAGGTTAGTGCGGGAACGATTACTAGGGTTACGAATACACTAAAGGGGTGAATTTTGGCTAATTGTTGCCAAAATTGCGCTGTTGGTGAGGTTGTAATTTTCTCCTCGCTAGAATCATCAGCAGATTGAGAATAAATATTTGGATTAATTATTTTCCAGATTCGAGCGATCGCCAGTAGAATATACATCCCCAACAGAAACCACAGTCCATTCCATTTACAGGCGGCTGAGGCTCCAAACGCAATACCAGCAACAAGCATTAATACTATCCGTCTGTCGCCCCAAACATTACTAGCGATCGACACTAATAATTGTCCGAGCAGCCCAAAGAAAATTAGAAAAACATTATTTAAAGCATAGCGAGAATCAACCAGAAATAATCCGTCTAAACTAACAAATAACGTTGCTAAAAAAGCATAACTAAGTCGCTGAGTTAGCTGATAAGCTAGAGCAGTAACAACTGGTAGAATTAGCGAACCAAATAAGGCATTCATCCACCGATAACTAAAGGTTGATCGTAACGATCCTGTCAGTGTATTTGTGGTATCTTGGCCGATGGGTAAGCGATCGCCAATCCAGATCCCGATCGCAATCAAATATTGACTGAGTGGGGGATGAGCATTATAAAATTTAGTATTAGTTAGATAATTGTTCGCAAATTTTGCATAATAAATTTCATCGAAGACTAATTCGTTGAATCTCCCCAAACCCCAGAACCGGAGCGCGATCGAGATCGCGAGTACGATGATAGTTCCCCAAATTGCAACTTTTTTGCTAGATGCTGTATCAAAATTTAAGATCATTAAACCGAATCGACAACTGGTAGATTGTATAAATTAATTGAATATTTTAGTTGTTAGCCCAAGGTAGCTGACGATATTTTAAGTAATAGCCAGATAGGCTAATCGGGATAATTAATACAGCCCCAATTCCCAATGGATTTAGCAGCCAAAATATTGCATCGATATGATTTATTTGACCTGGTTTAAGTTGCCAAACTACTTGGCGATTGCCACTAGCTTCGATACCAGTGAGATTATTGGCACCTCGCACACTTTTTACACCCAAAGGACTTTTTAATCTAAAATCTAAATCGACAAAATTTCCAGAGGCGATCGAGACTTTTGGATCGCTGGATTGGACAATCATCGAGCGTAGATCTATGTCATAGGTGAGATGATTTCTCACTGCGAGTAAAAAATTATTTCGATCAATCTGCAAATGAGAATTGAACTTAGAGCCAACTGATGTTGGTTCTCGATCGGGGTTAAAATACTGATTGATTTTAGTAGCTAACTCTTGGACATTATTAAACGGAATAATGACATTAAATTCGCGATCGGCGATCCGTTCGATTCGACCTTGAGCTTGTTTAGTTCGCTGTTCAATGCTAGCCAACCAAGTATGAACTGCATTTTGGCTGAAACTATTTAACTGTTCGCCGATTTGAATGTGTTCGACGATTTCGCCATAATTTAGACCATAAAAGTTTACGCCAGTATCATATTTGACACAACCAGATAAGCAGATCGCAATTAAACAGCAGCCAATCGCTAATTGTCGATTAATTAAATTCACCAACCGCACCCAAATCGCGCCACCAAGGCGTTCGATCGATCTGAGAAGTAGACTCTGACTAATGATAATTTTCATGCTCACATCCTCAATCATCCCCAATCTTATCAGAATCTTCCCCGCTTGAGTGTAACTGCTACTTATCGCCATCCCGAACAGATCCGTGATTGGCGCATCCCATCGGCAAGTTATAATCTAGAGAGCCAGTGACATCAGATAAATTTTAGAATGAGCGCAATTACCCCCAGCCAAGTCAAGGCCACAATCGAAGCCGGTATTCCTGAATCAATTGTCCAAGTTACAGATTTAACAGGTACAGGAGACCATTATCAAGCAGTGGTGATTTCCGATCGATTTGTTGGTAAATCTCTCGTCCAGCAGCATCAATTAGTCAATGGTGCCGTTAAAGAAGCACTAGCTAGCGGCGCAATCCATGCTCTAGCACTCAAAACCTACACTCCAGATGCATGGCAAGCTGCCAATCAATAAGCTGCTTGTGTCAGCCTATAAGTCTATGCCGAGCGGCAGCCGATCGCCGATACCAACTTTGTATCCTCTCACAGTAAACTAGAGATATTCACCTCAACGATTAACCAGCACTATGAGCGCAACAGAACAAATCGGTAGTCTGATTAAAGATAATAAAATTATGGTCTTCATGAAAGGCAATAAACTTCAGCCCCAATGTGGATTTTCTAACCAAGTGGTGCAGATTTTTAATATTCTTGGCGTTCCCTACGAAACCATCGATGTTTTAGCCGACCAAGATATCCGTCAGGGCGTGAAAGAATATTCCAATTGGCCGACAATTCCGCAAGTATATATTAATGGTGAGTTTATTGGCGGTTCGGATATCCTGACCGAACTCTACCAAAAAGGTGAGTTGCAACAGATGGTAGAAGTTGCTTTGGCTAGTTGACAGTTATTGTGAAACCCAACATCTTGTGATGTCGGGTTTCATTATCGCCGAGTGATGAGTTATATGAGACCCCGATCGTTAGCGATAGCGAGTTTCTATTTGAAGTTCGGGTTGTAATTCAAAATTAGAAGGATCGTAAATGTAGCGCATCGTCTCTTCTTCGATGCGATTGATTTGATAAGCTTCCAGCACATTAACGCTCCTCAATGCGGCTAGATATCCATCTAGATACAATCGCAAATCGTCAAAGCGGTAGCCTCGATGCCACATTTCGACTAAGGCATCGGTAATTCTTTGATAGTGCCCGATCGTTTCTACAGTTTGCAGCATGGCTAAATTCCTCGGCGGATCGATTAGGATATAGTGAACTCACTCAACTTGGCATAATTTTACTTTAACCGAAATCGATTCTCTAGGGGAGAGGCTCCGCCAACGTAACTGCGTACGGATAACACATGTTCGGTTGTGATATCAATTGATCGATATCTAGAATCTAGATCGCTAAGTTGGCTCAATATGTTCCAACTAACAGGAATATTATTGTAAGCTAATTATCCAATTAAAGATCTATGTCAAAGAATTTTTGGCAAAAAACTTTCACAATTTGGCGATTTAGCTCTGCCTTCATAAACATCGACTACAAAATATCAGCTCTCAAAAAGTGTGCGGATTCAGATTATCGAAGGCAATCACAACTTACGATCGCTCTTAGCTTGGCATCTTCATCAAGCTGGCTATCAAGTGCAGCAATCTGGAACCTTAGAACGTGCCTATCAAATTTGCGCTGAAGGACTGCCGAGCCTAGCGATTCTCGACTCAGATTTACCCGATGGGGAAGGGATCGAATTTTGTCAATGGCTCTATCCTCAAGGACAGTCATTAATTTTGATGTTATCGGCGCGGATTCGGGAAATTGATGTGGTAACGGCACTTCAAGCTGGAGTTGATGACTATCTCAAGAAGCCGTTTGGGATGCCCGAATTTTTGGCACGAGTTGAAGCATTGCTGCGGCGGAATCGCACATTGACGAATATGCCCACCGATATAACTTATGGAGATCTCCGCATCGATCCGATCAGACGATGTGTATATATTAAAAATCGTGGGCACAGCCTCTCTGACAGAGAATCGTTGGCGCAGCCGCTCGAAAAGAGACTCGATCTCACTCCCCAAGAATTTAGTCTTCTATATGTTCTCGCGCAAGCCAACGGGCAACCCGTACATCGCCGAGAGTTGCTCAAACGAGCTTGGGATCTCGATGTTGATAACCCGCGCACGGTAGATAGTCACGTTCTCACCCTGCGCAAAAAACTCGGACAACCAGATCCCATTGTCACCGTTCGGAAGGTGGGCTATCGGCTGAATTATTAGAATAGCGACAACATTGTTAAGATATCGACATAATAATTGACGATCGAGTGATAATGCTGGTAGGCACAAATTCTTGGCAACCAAATGATCGATCGATATAGCGTATTAGAATATCTCAAACAGCATCCTAGCCACACCACCTGGCAAATGCGCTTACACTTTTTACAGGCTACTCGCGACCTCGCTCTTCAATCTCCAGCTTCAATCGGCGCGATCGCTAATCAGCTCAATTATATCCTGCGCGACCTCGAAGCCGCAGGCAAGATCCCGCCCCGCATCTTCAAAAACGACCTTTCCCAAAACTAAATAATCTTCAGAACGCTGCCTTAGACCGACAAAAAATAGCTCAAGCACACGATTGAATTGAGTTTAAACCAGATTAACGATCGCCATCGCTAGCAGCCGCAGGCTATTTATATGGCAGTATTCCCGCTTTGAGACGAGAGTATAAGCATTAACAGCATAAATTAAAACCCAAGCCCTACACCCGCTACTAACCGCAGACATACCAACCGCAGACATGATAGGATGTTGAGTACTTATAATAACTGTGTTGGCAACAAGGATTAACAAAATATGGACGCAGCACTCTTGCTCGCTAAACTGCCCGAAGCGTATGCTTTCTTTGACCCCTTGGTAGATGTACTACCAATCATCCCTGTCTTTTTTCTAGCTTTAGCCTTTGTTTGGCAAGCTGCTGTAGGTTTCCGCTAAATCCAGCGCGATTTACCGTTTATCATCAGACATCCTCAACTGGAGGATGTCTATTTTTTTGTCTCTAGTCGCCCGTCACAAACTACTAATTTACGCCAAATGAAAAGATAGATCGATCGGGTGGAATGGGCATACTGAAGATGAGTAATGGATAGCATCGATTGCTGTCTTGACGCTGTCCAAATTGTGAACTTACCCAAAAGAGCCAGATCCTAAATATCAGACTAGTACCCATGACTAAACCAGCCCCATCCCACAACTTGCTGTATCTCATGCTGCGAGCGCAGCAACTTGCCAAGCAAGAGTCTAGTGACGGCGGCTATGTGATGGTAGTCGTCTCAATTTTGACTGTGATGATCTTTAGCTTGCTCGCAGCTTCTTTGATGGTTACAAACATCAGTAAATCAGCAACTAATGCCTATATCGAGGGTAATAGTACCTTTTACGCCGCAGAGTCAGGGTTGAATAAACGGGCAGAAGAAGTCCGGCAAAAATTCCTTAACTATGCAAGACCGAGTGGTGCTAGTCCAGGTTTGGTAACGGGTCAACCTGTTATGGCGAGTAATATGGTGGCTTGTCTTGATGGCGATGATACCAACAATGGAGATGGCGACTTTGCCTGCCAATCTTTGGCACTACAATATCAACAGATGAGTAATTGGGATCTGAGAACAGGAGCAGATGGCAAATCTTCAGAGTTAACAGATCGCAACAGCTCAGTCAGATATAACGCTTATTCCTTCGTGGTCGATCGAACTAATTACGCCGATCCCGTTCGTAAAATCCCCGTCACTCAGCCGATTCCACCAGGACAAGCCTACGAAGGGATGAATGCTCTAGAGTATCGATATACCGTTTACAGTACTGCTACCAGTAAGCAGGCTGGGAACCTTGATGCCAGAGCTACGACGTTACTGGAGATGAGCTTCAAAAGTCGATTGATCCCCCTATTTCAGTTCGCAGCTTTTTACGATGGGGATTTAGAAATGAACTCTACTTCCCCCATGGATATCAACGGCAGACTCCATACCAATGGGATGCTCTACGCCCAACCAACACCAATCGATAAAAATGCGTTAGCAGGTAGTGCGAGTACTCGATTATTAGGTACGACAACTGTCGCCGAGCGGATTTTCAATCGCGTTGATGCATCTAATATCAAGCGGTTTGGGGATACTTCGGTGTTAATGACTGGCGACCCCAATAATCCAAACGCCACAACTAATGTATACAAACTATTTCCTGAATACAACACAGATCGAACTACACCCTTCACTCCAGCGGAAATCGCCGCATTTCAAGGTAAGGTTCGGGATGGATTAGCAGGCGCAAAGGAGCTGACTGTTCCCCAACCGGGGTTTTTACGCAAGCGGGATAAAGATAATCAGCTTGGGGACTACTACGCCAAGGCGGATTTGCGCCTAGAAATGGTGCCGAAACGGGCTGTGAGCAATGTTCCCTTCAATTTTGCAGCGATTAAAGATGGGGGTTCCGGCGGCAGTTGTAGCGGCTTCGAGTTGTCTCCAAGTCGCCAAAGCAGCAATCTCAAATGCTCTCAATTGAACGAAGGACAACTTCGCAGTCTCCAGCAGCCCGTGATGGTCAAAGTAATTAGTGATGAGGAGAGAACTCGCTTCTGTCCGAGTTTGACTATTAATTACAATTCCAGTTCCAGTGGTGATAGTAAGCTCCTCCGCTCTCTCCAAGTGGCGATCGCATCCCAAAGTACCCCCGTTCCCTGGAGTCAACTCAGTTTACCCTTAAGTAATACAGCAAATACCAACATCAGCACGATTGTCACTGGTTTAAACAGTGTGGACACCACTAAATCCCCCATTCAGTTAGCCGCAGAAAAAGGTGGTTGTTTTTTCCCCGCACCGATTCAGGTGGTGACAGGCAGTGGGACTAATGACAATACTAGCTATAACTGGCAGTCGGGTTACTACGATCGCCGCGAAGCACGCTGGATCGGCATGTTGCAAACCAATCTCGAAAGTCTGACGATTTGGAATCGAGATGGGGTCGCTGTGAGTCGGGATAACGATCTCACCACCAACGATCTTCCCGCTGCCGCCGCTCTCACCACAGCCTTTAATAATGGCAATCCCAGTTCTACCGCCGATACACAAGATCTCCTCTTTGTCCGAGCGGCTGCTGATAGCACCGCACCCACCGGAAGTTTCCAAAAACTGGGGTTTGCGGCAACAGATCGCAGCGAAGGTGGTTTAGTCTTTTATTCCACCGTCAGCGACGATCTCGATGGCAATGGTACTGCCGATATCACCATCGACACCGCTGATAATCTGCGAAATTATCCCGATGGTAAGAGAAAAAGTCCCTACGGGTTTGCCGTCACTGGCGGTAAAAATCTCCCCGGTCCCTTAACAATAGTTACAGACCAAGGGTTATATGCCCAAGGTGACTACAACACATTTGGTAGTAATACAGCCAAACAACCTGCTGCGCTGATTGGTGATACGATTACCAACCTATCTAATAGCTGTCTGAATAGTACTACTACTAGAGTCAACTGCGGCATCTTAAGCGGCCAAAATGCCGCGACTGCGACCACCGTAAATGCAGCATTTCTCGCTTACACCGAACAAAGTGTCGGCAATATTATCGATATCGGCAATGGGAACTGGGGCTGGGGCAGGCTCAAAAGACGCCTGTATAGTGGCGGTCTGAATAATTACATGCGGATGGTCGAAAACTGGAGTGGCATCAATTTCAACTATCGCGGTTCTTTCGTCAGTCTGGGCATCCCCCAAGAGTTTAGTGGTGTCTTCCAATCGGGTGGTGGCGGTAGTGCTTACTATAATGTACCTAATCGCAACTTCAACTATGAGAGTGACTTTAATGCG
>JANPJH010000015.1:0-3894 GCA_031425415.1 Chamaesiphon sp. VAR_61_metabat_425
GCCATCGGCGTAGTCGGACAGGTAATCGTTTCCCCAATGTTTGCGTCGGCAAATCCGGCGATCGCAATAATATTACCCGCACTCGCACTCTCAATCTCGATCCGCTTCAAGCCGTCGAAGCCCAGTAGCTTGGTAATCCGACCTTTGGAGATCGAACCATCTTCAGCAATCAGCGCGGCTTGCTGCCCCATGTTGATGGTGCCATTGTGGATCTTACCAATGATAATCCGACCTAAATAGTCAGAATAGTCGAGGGTGGTGACTTGGAGTTGCAAGGGCTTCTCCGGGTCGCCGATTGGGGGTGGAACGTGGCGAAGAATCGCCTGGAACATAGCTTCCATATCCGTACCTTCCTCTTCCAAGGTATTTTTGGAATAGCCAGCTAAACCGGAGGCGAACAAGTAGGGGAAATCACACTGATCGTCATCAGCACCGAGTTCCATAAATAAGTCCAGCACTTTATCGACAGCTTTGTGAGGTTCTGCTTGGGGTCTATCGATTTTATTAACAACAACGATCGGACGCAAGCCTTTTTCCAGTGCTTTTTTCAGCACAAATCGAGTTTGGGGCATCGGGCCTTCGTTGGCATCAACGATCAGGATGCAACCATCAACCATCCCCAGGACGCGCTCGACTTCTCCACCAAAGTCCGCGTGACCGGGGGTATCGATAATATTGATCAGTATTTCTTTGTACTTAACAGCAGTATTCTTGGACAGAATGGTGATACCGCGTTCGCGCTCGATGTCGTTAGAGTCCATCACACAAATGGGCACATCTTCTCCCTCGCGGAAAATACCGGATTGCTTCAGAAGTGCATCAACAAGGGTAGTTTTACCGTGGTCTACGTGCGCGATGATGGCTACGTTGCGAATGGGAATGCTCATAAATTGTGGAGATTGAACTCTGTTTCAGTCTATATGTATGGATTTACAAGTTTTTGTAAATATCTATTAACAATTGTAGCTTGCCGAGGATCGATCAGTAGCAATTCCCGAAATTTTTTTGGGGTCGGGTTCATTATCAGAGCCAGTCAGGATCGGATTTTGGAAAAATATCTGGTAGCTGACGTGGATAGATAATCTTTCATTCAGAGATTAGGTGTCGAGGATGCCATAGATTGACTCTCTACAAATTGATAGATCGATCTAACTTTGGCGGCAGCATGTTGCCAGCTATGATTTTCCTCGATAAATATCCGTGCATTTTGGCCAATTTCGACCCGCTTGTTTACATCCTGAACTAAGGCGACAACTCGACAGATGAAATCCTCTGCTGTGTCGGCAATCAAAATCTGTTCGTTAGGTATCGCCTTAATCGTGCCTAGTCCAAAACTAGTAGTCACAACTGGTAAACCACAAGCCATCGCTTCGAGGATCTTAAACTGCATTCCCGAACCCGATTGCATCGGGACGACGGCAATATCTGCTTGGGATAAAGTATCAGCCATTGATACTACTTTACCTGTTACTGTAATGTTTTGCCGATCGCCTAAATTAACTATTTCGGTAGGCGCATCAGCACCAGCAATGACAAAATGGGTATTGGGGCAGCGATCTTGCAATTTTGACCAGCAATTTTCCATAAACCACTGGACGGCATAAATATTTGGTGAATAACTCATGTGTCCAGCAAAAATTAACCTCACTGTTGTGTCATGTTGGGTTGGTTGAGGTCGGAATAAATCGATGTCGATACCCAATGGAATGACATCCATTTCTTTCCCAGACATCCGAAAGTATTCGGCATCACGGTGGGAGACCAGAATTGCATGTTTAAATCTGCTAACTACATCTAATTCGTAAGTCGCAATTCGCCTTAACTCTTCCTTAACAAAAAGTTTAGCAATCGATTTTTCTATTTTCAATCTAGAACTGAGATTTAACTGCATCGAATCGATCAGGTCGATAATTTCAGTCATCACTAATGGCACATGATATTCAGCCATTCTCAATAGAAAATAGTGAGCTAGATCGAATCTAGTTTCAGTAGTAATTTGATTTAGTTTTTCCTGAAACTTTGGCGATTGATAGTAAGCGACTTGAAATGGTAGTTGAGATCCGAACATATTAGTCAGACAATTATAGACCGACTGCCATTTTGGTAAATGGATTGCATAAACCTCGTAGCACATGCCTTCGATCTGCTGTAAATATTGGAGATCTTTTTTAGATTGATAGAAGGTCAGCAGGGTAATCTGATGTTGTTTGCTGAGTGCTTTGAGTCGATAATAGCAAATTAAGCGATCTCCTTGGATCAGTGGAAATGGGATTCTTGGGGCAATAAATAGTATTTTCATATATTAAATTTGATTGGCTGTGAGGTGATGGCTATTCAGTGAGTTATAGATATTAAAATTTTCTTGAGCTGTTCTTCGCCATGAGAATTCTAGTGCCTGTCGATTACCTTTCTCGATTAATGTTCGCCGTAACTCCTCATCAGCCGACAATTCGATCAAAGCGTCAGTAATTTCATCGATATTCAGCGGATCTACTAAAATTGCGGCATCGCCAGCTACTTCAGGAATAGAAGTTACATTAGCCGCAATCACTGGCGTTCCACACGCCATCGATTCTAAAACTGGAAATCCGCATCCTTCATACAGTGAAGGATAAAGTACTAAATCGGCAGCATTATATAGGGAAACTAAGTCTTCCTCATTAACAAATGGTAGGATGGTGATTCGATGTCTAAACTCTGATAAGCTAATCTGCTTGACAAGCGTACTTTTGTATGAATCGCTAACCCCCGCAATGACTAAAGATCGATCGTTGTTAATTTCACAGAAATTCAAAAAAGCCTTTAATACTGTCACAGTATTTTTTCGAGGATCTGGCGCACCAAAGGCTAAAATGAATTTAGTGCTGAGATTGAACTTATTCCTGAATTCTTCAATTGTTTTATTGTCAATTCTCTGAAAGCCAGGATCGATACCTGGATAGATAACATGAATTTTATGACTATCAATTTGGGTATAATCGAGAATATCTTTCATTGAGTAATTAGATACAGTAATGGTCGTAGCTGCTCGACGAACAATGCGAGGTAATAGCCATGTACAATATTTATTAAATAGACTGGAATATAAAGATTTAGGTTTAGGTAAAATTGTTGATGGTAGTGCAAACATTACATCATGTACTGTTAGCATTAGTTGAATGGATGAATTTAGATATAATGGAGCTGTATTGCCAAGGCAGTGAAGAATATCTAACTTGTCTGCATTGGCTTGGATTGGCAAAAGCACTTGTTCCCAAATAGCAAATAATTTAGACTTAGTTTGATTGCGATCGACTCGATCTAACGAGTATTTATTTAGAGATAATTTTACAATCTTAAAATTATCCTGTTTCGGCATCACACCATCAGTATCATCTACATCAGTGTAAAGAAAGTATTGATTAATTTTATCGATCAAGGCTAGATTTTCGATTAAGTTTAAGATATAACTACCAATACCCCTGCGAGTATGTAATGCATAACGAATATCGATGCCTATTTTCATTTTAATATTCCTTACTTATTAATTTAAATGTTGTCAAAACTGATTTGCTGATATTAATTAAATTATCAAGAATCTGAAACTTGATCGAGTGTTATTTTTTTGTAGATTCATCGAATAAGTCTTTAAGTGATTCCCTCAATCGTTCTATACCTTGAGGATCGTTAGGTGGTGGCGGAGCTTTCGATCTATTCGGTCGATCTGATTTAGGAACTTTATTAGCATTCTTAGGTGGCGTAAAGATTTTAGAAACTGCACTAACGGTATGAAAGTTTTTAGCTGAGACAATCAGTTTAGAAATATTTCTGACTACTTTAGACTTCTTAGAAGCGTTAAATAATTTAGAGCCAATCTTAACCAATCCAGATTTTTTCAGTGCAGTGACAAGTGCC
>JANPJH010000016.1:0-4499 GCA_031425415.1 Chamaesiphon sp. VAR_61_metabat_425
ATCCCTTTCGACGATCGCGCCGACCCCACTAGCTCGACAAATTTGGACGATCGCATCGGCTAGACCATCGCTACTATCCATCCCCGAAACTTGCCATCCTAGACTCCCACTCAGGAATGGGAGAACATCCAGTCTAGGCTGAGGACGTTGATGTGCTGCGATTAATATTGCGCGATCGCGACTGGTTAAATTTTCGCCTAGTTGAGGATTGAGGAGTAACTTTAATCCAGCATGAGAGTTGCCATGATAACCCGTCACGACGATCGCATCGCCAGGTTGAGCGGTAGAACGTCGGATGAGGCGATCGGCACAAACTTTACCTAAGGCGGTAATGGCGACTGTTGTCACACTCGATCGAGTCAAATCTCCACCGATAATTCCTGTGCCATATTTACCTAAACAAGCTTGCATTCCCGTGTAAAGTTGTTCTAACCAGACAACAGGTAACTCTGGGGGTAAACTTAAACCTACCGTAATACCGATCGGACTAGCACCCATTGCCGCTAAATCTGATAAGTTTGCCGCGACAGATCGCCAGCCGACATCAACAGCAGTTGTGGTTCGATCGCTAAAATGTACCCCATCTACCAATACATCCGTTGTTACGACTAGTTCACAATCTGCTGGGATGCGAACAACCGCCCCATCATCCCCAATACTATTTGGTACACAATAAGGCTGGATTAATTTTAATAATCCTTGTTCGCCCAGATCTCTAATCAGCATTCATTAACTATTAACTGCCCAATGCTTCACTAAGCAACTTTCGCTCCAACTTGAAAAATTAGATCGTTGAAATCTAAATCTCCACCGCCAAAAGTATCTTCAACACCTAATTTATTATCACCCAATAACTTGAAATGTTCGAGACCATCGGCATTAGCGGCTTTGTAATTAAAGAAGACATAGGGAGTCTTGGCGGGATTTGTACTATTTAGCACATCATCCACCTTGCCATTTGACACCACAAAAGGCGCGTAGATATAGCCCCCTTTGAGAGTTGTATCGCCTTTGAGATCGCCGCGATCGAGTTGCGTACCGTCATTCGTCATTTTACTCCGACGCAGTGCAGCTTCGAGATAGGCATAGGGATTATTAGTCTTCGCTAAGAAATTGCCGTCTCGATCTACAACGTCACCATTAGGTCGATACAACGTACCATTTGTATCCATGACGGTACCATTGGCATCTTCGACGCGATACAGACCAGCATAGTTATGATATGCAGCCTCCGCGCTCACTCCCACAAATTTGACCTCGATCGCCCGATCGGTTAGATCTGTAAGCTGAGAATTGTCAGTCGCATCAGTCCGGAAGTCCAGAACTTTACCTTCTGGATTACTAGTTCTTTGGACGTTAGTGCCCAGCATCAAACCTGATTTTGCGGCGGGTGTTGTATCTACAGGGGTTGTATTATTTACGGGTGTTGGATTGACAGGTTGCGCTTCAGGCACGGTACTTAAAGGATCGGCACCGATCGTCATAACGGGTAAAACCAAATCTAGCTTAATATTATTGGGAGCTTGAGCATCGATCGAGGTAGTTTTGCTGCTGACTACTGCACCATTGCGGAAAAAGTCAACTTGATATTGACCGGGATTGAGGAGTTCTTGATAACCGCCGGCATCGGCAACATTAACTGTCTCTGTAAACGTAGTGCCATTGATGCCAGTAATTTTGACCTGAACATCTTTTAGCCCTTCCCCGGCATTGTACCAACCATCTTTGTTCGTGTCTTGGAACGCGACACCTAGTAACCAGGCTTTACCTGTCAGTTCCCCCCGATTACCAAAATCTTGAGTGATAACTAACGGCCCAACTTTTGTCTTATCGTTATTTTCCTCTGTCACCGAAATCCCCACTTCCCGGATATCAGTTGCCATGATTGCATCCCTGTGTCCGGCGGGATTTTGAATACCACCGTTGAGTTTAGCTGCGGGATCGTCACCCCAATCGATCGCAAAACCCGCATGAGCGTAAATAATTGATTTAGCGTAGGCGTAAATATTTTCTCGACCACTAGTGTAATTATATTTAGCTGTGGTCAGTCGCCCAGCCAGATCTGGTTCATATTCTGTAGTTAACTTACCCGAACTATCATAGTTGCCAACATGATGCGATTGTTGGTCATAATTAATCATCGTTTGATTATGACCAGCCGCAGCATCATTTAGCTGACTCGACCAAGCCAGTGGTGCTACTGCTTTGAGCTTACTCCACTGGGCCTTGAGTATGTCCTGCTTAACCGCAAAGTAATCTAAAGCAATTTTAATGTCTGGGTCGGCGGAATTGAGCAGTAATGCTAATTCTGCGGCTGGATCTAGCCGCATCCGGTTGATCAGTTCTAAAAATTCTTGCTCTTTAGCGGTTGGGTTTGCCATTATTCCTCAAGGTCGGTAATACAGTAGCAGAAAAATAATTGAGCGGTAAGATTGCCCTAACTATCGATCCATTTGCCACTATTTACGCCGATCGGCACTAGTTTGCACAGCCGAAAATTTACCGATATTTAATCACTCGAAGCTGAAAGGTACTGTTTTTTGTCAGTAATGTCACCTAGATGTTACTCTAAACAACTTGAGTATTGACTTGAAACACCAGATCGTTATAATCGCGATCGCCGCCACCAGCCATATCTTCAAACCCAAATTTATTCGGACTGAGCATCTGAATATGCTCGGATCGATCGGCATTAGCTGCTTTGTAATTAAAATAGACGTTGGGCACATTCCCCACATCTTGACGATTGAGTACATCCTCAACACGACCATTTGCTACAACAAAAGGTGCATAGATATACCCACCTTTGAGATTAGTGCCACCAGCCAAACCAGTTTTGTCTAACTGTGTGCCTTCATTGTTCACCTGAGAGCGGCGTAGAGCGGCTGATAAATAGCCAGCTTCCCCTGGACGGTAGGATTTGTTATCAGTCGGGTCGATGACGGTTCCGGCGACATCCTCGACGCGATATAGACCTGCATAGTTGTGATAGCTGGCATCAGCAGTAACAGCCACAAAGTTGAGAGCAATTGTTTTACCCAGGAGATCCACCGGCGCATTCACGTTGGTCGAATCGGTGCGAAAATCTAAAACTTTACTTTCGGTGCTGTTATCTTGCAACTGGCTGCCAAGATCCAATAATGGTAAAACTAAATCTACTTTGACATTGTTGGGCGTATGAGCCTCGATCGTCGTAGTTCTAGAACCAATCTGGCGGCCATTCCGGCTAAAATCAATTTGATACTGACCTGGATCGAGTAATTCTTGATAACCACCAGCTTGGGAGACAGCAACTGTATCGTTGAATTTAGTCCCATTAAGACCCGTAATCTGGACTTGGACATCGCCCAGACCTTCGCCAGCATTGTACCAACCATTGTTGTTAGCATCTTGGAAGGCGACACCCAGCAACCAAGCTTTGCCATTCAGAGCGGCGCGAGTACCGAAATCTTCGGTCACAACTAGCGGACCTAGTGGCGCACTGCTTTTATCTTCGATCGCGGAGATGCCAACTTCTCTGACAATTTTAGACATCATATTCTCCCGGTGGAGGGCTGGGGTCTGAATCCCGTCGATCGTATTTGCACCTTTACCCCAGTCGATCGCCAAGCCAGTATGGGTAAAAATGACAGATTGCGCCGCTGCATAGACGTTTTCCCCATAAGCTGTAGATTGATAGCCAGCTTGAGCGATCCGATCTTTAATACTTAACTCACCAGGTAAAACATGGGCTTGCTGTTTTTGAGCAATCATCGCTCGATTATGCCCAGCCGCTGATTCATTTAACTCACTCGCCCAAGCTAGTGGTGCAACTACGTTGAGATGACTCCATTGTGCTTTGAGTGTCTGCCGATTGATTCCATAATATTCGAGTGCATATTTCACATCCCCGTCAGTAGAGTCGAGCAAGAGGGCTAATTCTGCCTGCGGATTCAACCGCATCCGGTTGATTAATTCCAGTAATTCTTGCTCTTTGGCGGTAGGCTGTGCCATGTTTCCTCTAGGGTTAGTTAATGAATGCGATTACCGTTCGCGTAGCGTCTCGCAGAGAAGGTAGGCTACGCCAACGATAGTTGAGCGAGCAGCAGGATTTGCACCTAAAAGCCACAGGTTTGGCTCCAAAGTGATGGCAGATATCTAGGTAGTGAAAATACGGATCGGGGCTAGCAAATTTTATAGCTGGATCGATTAATACCGATCGGGAACAGCTCTAGTTACTTAGCTAGGTTGTTGCTACTATTTATACTTAAGATCGAACAATCCTCCAGCAGCCGATCGGCTGATGTTTTGATTGCTGTGTGGCGGTTTCAGTCGTTTAGCTCTCAGAAATTTGGAATATGTCAGACCGAAAAATACCAAAAATTTGGTCTTCGAGATAGGTACTGAGCGGCGATCGGTAAATCTTTTGACCTAAGTATGTATAGCCCCGATCGCTAGATCTACTTGCGTGTATTTACTTAGGGATAATGTTGTCGAACGGAGTTTACAGATCGAAACGT